>NZ_DASYZI010000281.1:0-26444 GCF_035946395.1 Actinocrinis sp. | reverse complement strand
AAATTATCTGTGCTTCGGAGTAGCGTAGGCACGTACGCGGGCGACCGTGCCGGGCAGCCTGGCACAGGGGTGCGGCTCATGAGGCGCCGATCCTCATTAGCATTCTTGGCATGTTGCGTCCTGAAAGCTGGTCCAGGCTTGCAGGTGGAAGTCCTGTCCGGGTAGGCACCGGAGCGCCCGGTAGCAGGCCCCGGTTCGCCGCTGAGAGGCGGCGGGCTGAGCGGGGTGTCGAAAGTCTCTTTGGAGGGAGCAAGCGCGCGGGCCGTAGCATCAAGCGAACCTTGCAGCCCCGTCACACTCACAACGGCGGAGCCGAGCCGCTCATGTCACGGCGAAGGCCATGCCCGTCAGGCCCTGTTCCGGGGTCAGCCTGGCGGGTCCTTCCGGGGTATGGAGGGCGGCACGTGCGCACAGTCTGGGCCGGAACAGGAGAGGCCCGTCTGCCTGGCCTGCGTCGGGCGAAGACCGCTGGTATAAGCCGATGGTGAAGTCCAGCGGAGGGCAGCGGGAGTCCGAGGGGGTCGTAGTACCGGTGATCGGCGTGCAGCATAACGCGCCGGGAGGGAAGGACCCCCGCTTTGATCACGCTGGTGGAGAAGGTAGGCGTCAGGGCATGACGGGCTTGGTCCCGTCCAACAACCCCGGCGGGGGGTCCTCCGTCGATCAAGCGGGTTCTGCGGCCGGTGTGGTGGGCCGTGGGTCTCCCGTGAAGGTGCGAGAACTTCAAAACAAGCTATGGACTGCGGCCAAGCAGTCGCCGGAGCGGCGTTTCCACGCCCTGTACGACCGTGTCCACAGGGGTGACGTCCTGTGGGAGGCGTGGGAGCGGGTCCGGGAGAATCGCGGAGCGGCCGGGGTCGATCGTGTGACCCTGGCGGACGTGGAGGCCTACGGGGTTGGCCGGATGCTCGGCGAACTCCAGGAGGACCTTCGCGAAGGGTGGTATCGTCCGGCCCCGGTGCGGCGTCGGATGATCCCGAAACCAGGTGGCTGGCGCGGCTTGGGTATCCCCACGGTGCGCGACAGGGTGGCCCAACAGGCCGCGAAGCTGGTGCTGGAACCGATCTTTGAGGCCGACTTCCTTGAGGTCTCGTATGGGTTCCGGCCGAAGCGGTCGGCGACGATGGCGATGGAGCAGTTGCGTGTCGGTTTCATCAAGGGCCGGGTCTTTGTCGTGGAGTTCGACATCCGGAGCTATTTCGACCGGATCGACCATGACCGGCTTCTGGCCCTGGTCGGGCGTCGGGTCTCGGACCGTCGGGTGCTCAAGCTGCTGCGTTTGTGGCTCCAAGCGGGTGTGATGACGGATCAGGGGATCGAGCGGACGGTCGCCGGTACCCCGCAGGGTGGCGTGGTTAGCCCCTTGCTGTCCAACATCTATCTGCATGTTCTGGACCGCGAGCTGATGGCCCGCGGGGTTGGCGAGCTGGTGCGTTATGCCGATGACGGCGTGGTGCTGTGCCGGAGCGCCGATCAGGCCAGAAGGGCTCTGGAGGCGGTGGGCGAGATCCTCGCCGAGCTGGGGCTGGAGCTGCACCCGGATAAGACCCGGGTGGTTGACCTGCGTGAAGGCCGGGAAGGGCTGGACTTCCTCGGATGCCACTTTCACGCGCGCATGTCGGGGCGGGTGTGGGAGCGGTACGGCAAAGTCCGTTACTACCTGCACCGCTGGCCCTCGCAGCGCGCGATGAAGCGGGTCCGGGAGAAGGTCAAGGCCAGGACCGGGCGCAACCGGGTGGGCGCGGATGTCAGGGACGTGATCGCGGACCTGAACCCACTGCTGCGCGGATGGGGCAACTACTTCCGGACCGGGAACGCCGCTACCAAGTTCCGTCAGATCGACGACTACGTCGTGCAGCGCCTGCGCACCTTGATGGTCAAGAAGCGCGGGCGGAACCTGCACGCCGGGGTGGCCGATCAGTGGACGGAGGACTGGTTTACCGGGCACGGCCTCTACCGGCTTCGCGGCACCGTCCGCTATCCGAAGGCAGCGTAACCCTGTCATGAAGATCATCGGTAAGCCGTGTGCGGGAAAACCGCACGCACGGAATTGAAAGGGGACGGAGGAAACGGACCCGAGAGGGCACCGCGCCTCCAACTACCAATGAACATCGAGATCCGAGATGAGCGGGAAGTCGGCCATTACGCGGCTTATCTGGACGGCCAGCTGCTCGGGCTCGCGACCTGGGTGAAGGTGCACGACACGGTCATCCTCCCGCACGCCGAGGTGAACGCGGACTGGGCCGGCCGTGGTGTCGGATCCCTCCTGGCCCGCCGCGCCTTCGAGGACGCGCGTGCCGAGGGTCTGAGCGTGCTGCCGTTCTGTCCGTTCATGAGGCGCTGGGCCGAACTGCACCCTTCCTACCAGGACGTCGTACGAGCGGTGCGCCCCGGGGAACTGCCCAGCGTCAACAGTGCGGTCCACGCTGCCCACACGCTGGAGGTGGTAGCCAAGTCCGCCGCCAAAGCGGTCCCCGCCTCACCCGCCGCCACCGAGCCGGTCCCCGTAGTCCCCGCCGCACCAACCGCCACCTGATCCAGTCCCGCCACGCACCCCACCCGAACTCGGCCCATGTCCGTTCCGAACTCGGCCCCATCTCCGTTTCCCACTTCCAGTCCTCGCCACGTCGCCTATGCTCCGTGGAAACGTCCGGAGCCGGAGGTGGCCCTTACATGTCCATCCGCGAAGACGCCGTCGAACTGGCCGGTGAACTCACCGACCTGCGCCGTGCCGTGCACCGTGAGCCCGAGATCGGCCTGGAACTGCCGCGCACGCAGGAGAAGGTCCTCGCCGCGATCGACGGCCTCGGCCTCGATATCACGACCGGCAAGAACCTCGGCTCGGTGACCGCCGTGCTGCACGGAGCGTCACCCGGACCGACCGTTCTCCTGCGCGGAGACATGGACGCACTGCCGCTCCAGGAGCGCGGCGCCCGCGATTTCGTCTCGCGCACCGACGGCGTGATGCATGCCTGCGGCCACGATATGCACACCGCAATCCTCACCGGCGCGGCCAAACTGCTGGCCGCGCGGCGCGAGAACCTGAGCGGCGACGTGGTGTTCATGTTCCAGCCGGGCGAGGAGGGCTTCGACGGCGCGTCGCACATGATCGACGAGGGCGTGCTCGACGCGACCGGCACGACCCCGAGCGTCGCGTACGCGCTGCACGTCACGTCGGGCCTCCTCCCGCGAGGAGTCTTCGCCGCAAAGCCGGGCACGCTGATGGCAGCGTGCGCAGAGGCGAAAGTGACCGTACGCGGAAGCGGTGGTCATGGCTCCGCGCCCTACCGCGCCAATGACCCGATCCCGGCGGCGTGCGAAATGGTGACCGCCCTGCAAACCACCGTCACTCGCAAATTCGACATCTTCGACCCGATCGTGATCAGCGTCGGCTACTTCCGGGCCGGAACGCAGAGCAACATCATCCCGGACACCGCCGAGTTCCACGCGACGATCCGAGCCTTCTCCGCAGCGGCGCTGGACCGCGTACTACCAATAGTCAAGGCGACCGTCGAAGGTATCGCCACAGCTCACGGCCTCGGCGTCGATGCACAGCTCGACCGCCTCTACCCGGTCACCGTCAACGACGCGGCCGCCGCCAAGACGGTGAGCGCCACCGTCGCCGAGCACTTCGGCGACCAGCGATTCGCAACGATGGCCCAGCCCCTCGCCGGGGCCGAGGACTTCTCCCGCGTCCTCGACCGCGTGCCCGGCGCGATGATCCTGCTCGGAGCGACCATCGAGGGCCGCGACCCGGCGACCGCCCCGTACAACCACGCCCCCGAGGCAGCCTTCGACGAGAGGGTCCTGCCCGACGGCGCCGCGCTGCTCGCTCAACTGGCCTTCGATCGCCTCACCCGGCCGTAGAATGACCTTGCGGCGAGCCGGTCGGGCGACCGCGGGCACGGCACGTACGGTCAACGGCAGCAGCCGGTGGCCGCCAGCTGGCGTCCGAGGAAAGTCCGGGCTCCACAGGGCAGGGTGGTTGGCAACACCAACCCGGGGTGACCCGCGGGAAAGTGCCACAGAAAACAAACCGCCGCGCACGTCCCAGGACACGCGCGGTAAGGGTGAAACGGCGGGGTAAGAGCCCACCAGCGCCCGGGGTGACCCGGGCGGCTCGGCAAACCCCACCCGGAGCAAGGTCGAGAAGGGACCCCGCGCAAGCAGGGCCCCGCGCGAGCGCTAGAGGGCGGCCCGCCCGAAGCTCGCGGGTAGACCGCTCGAGGCGTGCGGCAACGCACGCCCTAGATGGATGGTCGCCTCGCACGCTGCCCGCAGCGCGCGAACAGAACCCGGCTTACAGACCGGCTCGCCGCACGAGAATGCCCATGACCTGGCCTTTCGCCCTCGAGTCGTGCCCGAAATGTCCCTGCGGGTCAGCACCAGGTCAGCACCATGCAGAGTCGTTTGCGTTTCCGCAGGTCAGTGAATCGCAGGGTTCGTATGGAATTTCTGCCACCTACCTTTCAGTGTTTTTCATGACATTTCGACACCGCTTGCGCGGCCTCCGGAGCGATCTATTTTCGCCGCCGCGTGTGAGTTCGAGTGCGACCACACTTCAGCTGACACCTTTTCAGGTGCGGTGCAACCGGTGCCTGCGTGTGCCATTGTGGCGCGGGCGGTGTCATAGGCGATGTGTCGGGGCCGGGATGGCCCTGCGCGCCATCCAAGGGGCCGACGTGGCGTTGCTGGTCACCGTCGTAGCGTCGACGCGGACTTGAGCCCTGTCCGTAGCGCTTGGCGGGATGGATCGCCTGTGGTCTTAGCGGTGCCGCGAGTCGATTAGTTCGCGCACGATCGCTCCGGTCCAACTCGCGTACTCGCCACTGCGTCGTCCGATGTGGACTCGACGACGATCGGCGACGGACTGCCCCCGAGCGCGACACCACGGCAGCGGTACCGCGTAGCTGAGTTACGTCGTCTGGTATCGCCGCAGGAACAGTCCCGTGTCGCTGCCCGGTTCTGTGTCCCTGTTTGACGAGACTATTTCTGAGTGCCACGCCCGAGTCGAGCGCGGCGAGGTGCGGGTCGGCGCGCGCGCCGACGCGGCCGTGAGGAGGGCGCTGTGGGCGGGGCGTACGACGAACTACGCGCGACGGGCGGGGTCGGCGAGAGCACGCTGGCGTTGATCAGGGATCTCGCTGGGCAGGTCACGCGTACTTCCAGTTTCCCCCCGCCCGAAGGCTACGACGCGTGGAGCCCCGAGGCGGTGGACGATCTTCTCGCTGAGTTGTTCGCGGCCAAGGGCAGTGGGTTCGTGCTGACCTGCTTCCTCGAAGCCACGGACGACGGCTCGCTTGAGAGGCTCCTGCTGCGAACCATCCGCAACTTCCTGATCGACGAGGCGAAGAAGACGGAGCGCGGCAAACTCCGGCGGCGGCTTGAAGGACTTCTGGAGGACGACCCTCGCTTTGCCTGCGTCCCGGAGGGGCAGCCGGGAGCGGGTGGATGGTGTCTGGCTGGCCAGTCGAACGCACCTTGGCAGGGTGATTCCGCCCAACTGGACCTGGCCGCAGCGGCCGTCCGCGGCGTAGCGATCTCACGGTGGAACACGGCCGGCCCTACGCCCCGGCCGGTGAAGCAAGCTCTGCTCCGCGTCGCCGAGGGCGTTCTGCGGGCGGCGGGCGGGTCGGTGAGCATGGCGGTTCTCACGCGTGTTGTCGAGGCCCGCATCGCCCTGATCGCGCCGCTGCTCGTCGGCGGCGTCGCGGACGACCAGGCTGGCATGGACCTGCTGGAAGCGCAGACCGATCCGCCGGGCTTCGAGATGATCGTGCGTGAGACGGCGCAGGAGATCTACCGGGTCCTCGACGCTCGGGAGCGTGCTCTGCTGCCCCACCTCGGTGCTCCGTTGGATGATCAGATGCAGGTGTTGGAGCTGGGGCGGGCGCAGACCCGTCTGGTGGCGGACCGGCTCGCGGAGAAGATTCGGCTGATGACCACGGCCGACGAAGACCGTGACGATATCGTCCTGGAACTGCTGCGACTGTGCGTGGTGCGGCCGTGATCGTTCGAGTTACGTCGTCTGTTCTTGTCAGAGCCCTGAACGAGGGTGCATCCGGGGGAAGAGGATGAGGCCCATGGACGGAAAGAATTCAACGGCGTACCAGCGTCTTGTTGCCGCTGCGAAAGCGGCGACGGTGCCCGAGGCGGTCCGCGCCGCAATGGACGCGCCCGTGACCGCGGATCCGGTGGTGGGCGAGATCTGGCGTGCGTCGTGGGGCGATGTCGTCAAACTGTTGTTGGTTCTCGGCTATCGCCAAGGCAGTGCCCGGGTCGCGCCGGTGGTCCTGGACGTCGTAGACGCCGACCAGGACAGCCTCATCGTGGACGCGAGGTGCTCGGAGTTGAGCGTTCCTCTTGCGATCTGGGTGGCACTGGCGTGCGAGCTGTCCGAGCGGGTGCTCGAACGCAAGATTGCGCACGTGACGTTCAATGTCCGAGAGCCAGATTGGGAGCGGCATCTGGTCGCCGTGAACTGCGCGCGGTGGGGACGGACGGTGACTTCAGTACTGGACCGCGCCGCCGAGCAGCGGGCCGCGCTCGAAGACGCTTTGGAGACGTTTCACCACGCGCGGTGGATCAGCCCCTCGTCAGGCGGCCTCGGGAAGATGATCAGAGAATCAGCTGTGTCTCTCGGAGATCTGGTAGCGCTCCTGGGATGCGACCGAGCCCGCGCGTTGGCGATCATACGGGGTCAGCAGGCCGTGACGGCGAAGGAGGCCGATCGGCTTGCCCCCGCGCTCGGCGTGGGTGCAGCGCGGATTCTGGAAGCTAACCCGATGCCGCCCGAGGCGCTCGTCGCGTCACTGGACCGGCCACGCTGGCGCGCCCAAGTGCGACGCCTCGCCCAGCAGAGCGGCGCCTCGGAGGCGAGCGCCTGGAGTACTGCGGCGTTCGGCACCTGGAGCCTGGCCGCACGCCAGACCGGAGGAACCGACGAGGGTCCGGCCTGGGAGGAGCGGCTGAACCGCTTTTTCGCAATGAGCCTGGGTGCGGACACGTGAGCGGCGGCGTGCCGCGCTCACAAGCACGCGCCCAGGCAGTCCGTATGCTGACCGAACTCGACACAGCGTGGCCGGACTCAGCGGATCTCCTGGCTGGCGGCGCACTACACGCGCTGCAGTCCTGGGAACAGGTCGCGGTCCGTATCGTCGCGGAGTCGCAGACAGATGCCGGCTGCAGCGTTGCCGGCGCTTACCTCGACCGCGCCCAACCGCCGGTCATCGCCGTCGCCACGGCCGCGAGCAGCGCGCGCCAGGATTTCACCGCTCTGCATGAACTCGGGCACCATCTGCAGCGGACCTGCGACGCGTTGATCGAGCAGCTGCTGGCCCAGCCAGATGACGGCTTCGCGTTGGAAGATGCGGCCTGCGACGCGTTCGCAGCCGCAGTGCTGTTGCCCGAGCCACTCGTCAACCGGCACATCCCGAGCCGCGGGCCGACAGCCGACGACGTCGTCGCGCTTTGGCACGACGCGCACGCGTCCCGCGCCGCCGTGTGCGTCCGCGCGAGCGAACGCCTGCCCGCGCCGGGACACGTCCTGCTGCTTGATACGGACGCCACGCTTGTCTTCGGCGCCTCGCACCGCCTGCCACCATTGCGCCGCGGCAGCGACCAGTCCTCCGTCGGGCTGATCACAGACGCGATCAATCGCGCCAGCGGCCGCGTCACCGGTCGCACGCGCCTCACGTACCGAGACGATATTCAGGGGGAGGAACTCTACGCGCAGATCGTCCCCATCGATGGTTACCTGCTCGCTGTGCTGGTACTCGACAGCGCCCCGTGGCGCACGTTCTCTCCGCCGACCGCGGCGCCCGGGCCCCGCGCGGCGTGGCGGATCTGCGAATGGCCCGACTGCGACCACCACTTCCAGGCGTTCTCACGGCCGTGCGAGCGATGCGGTGCACCCGTCTGTCCCGCGTGCGACCGCTGCGCGTGCGTCCCAAAGGTCGCCGAGCGCACCTGCCCCCGCTGCAACCTGGTCCAGCCAGCCTCGATGTTCGTGAACGCCGAGGGCCCCTGCCGCGACTGTAGCTAAAGCTAATCTCCGACAAGGCATGGCCACGCGCCGAGTTACGTCGTCTGGTTGCTATGAGCGGCCAGACGGCGCTCTCGACCCAAGGGAGACCCATGACCATCGAAACGGACCAGGACGACCTCGCCACCAAGCGCGGCGAGGTCACCGTGATCGTCTACGCGCCGCGCACGCCCGAGTCGCAGACCTTCACCTTTCAGCGCAACGAACGGGTCGGCGACGCCGCCCGCACGGCAGCGGCCGCGTTCGGTTACGAGGGCGGCAACCCGTCCTTCGCGACCGAGAAGAACGTGGTGCTCGACCGCACTAAGAGCCTGGAGGCCGAGCACGTGCACGACCACCAGAGCCTCAACCTCGTCGACGTCGGCGGCGGGGTGTGACGTGACCGCGGTACCCATCGCGGTGACCCGGGCCGTGCTCGCCGACGAGGCGTCGGCGGTCGCGGCCTGGGTCTCCCGCCAGCAGGACTGGGAAGCCGCCATCGACCTGGATGCACTGCAGCTGACCGCCCGCACCACCCATCCGGCTACCGGCACTCCGTTGCGGATCGAAGCGGACCTCGACGGTTATCCTGCGATTCCTCCGGTCTGGAGGTTCCTCGATCCAGCAACCGGGCAGCCGCTGCCGTACGCCTTCCCCCAGGGCGGGACGATCCCCGGGATCAGTGGCTCGATCTTCCACTCCAACCGCGTGATCTGCGCCCCCTGGAGCCGGCTGGCCTACGCCGAGCACGGCGGTCCTCACGGAGACTGGGGTGACCTGACCAACTGGAAGAACGCGGCTCCGGCTTATACCAAGGCTGACACGATCGCCGACATGCTCAGCCAGATCGCGCTGCACCTGTCGGCCAGCCCCGGGACGCATCCATGACCGTGCACCGAGCCGCTCCGCTGCCAACTGGGCCCGCCGCCGGCCGCCTGATCGTCGCGCACCAGGTCGTCGGCCCCACCCTCGCCGCCCTGCGCGCCACCTACGAAGGGCTGCGCAACGAGGCACTGGTGCTGTGGGCCGGCCGGACTATAGACGGCACCTCCGTCGTCACCAGCATCATCTTGCCACGCACTGATCATGGCCCCGGCCACGTGCTTGCCGACGAGGCCGCCGTGAACGATGCCGTGCGCCTGGCTCGCCGTGCCCAGCTCGGAGTGATCGCCCAGGTGCACAGCCATCCGGGCTCGGACACACGGCACTCCGACGGCGACGACCGCCTCGTGCTCATGCCCTTCGACGGGATGTTCTCGCTCGTCGTCGCGCGCTACGGGCAAGGTGGTCTGACCCGCGGTGAGGGAGCTGGCCTGCACCAGTTTCAACACGGCCGCTGGGTGTATATCACCGACGACGCGCTCGTCGTCGCCCCGCCTGTGCTTGCCCTACCCGAGGAGGCGTCGTGAACGAACGGCGCGACGCCTTCTACGCTGAGCGCGACCGGCGCACCCGTCAATGTGGTGGCCAGGATACGAACCTCGAACGACCCGTCCGGATCGTCGTCGGCGATGACGCGGCCACGACCAGGGCCGGGCAGGTCGCCGCCCTCGCACTGATCAACATGGTTGCGCGTGTCCATCGCCGGGTGGCACTCTATGCCCCCGCCGCACCATTGCGCGCGCGCTCTCTCGTGGCGGCGGATGATCTGCAAGATGCGATACGTGCGACAGCGCTGGCGATCAACCCGTTCCTTGAGATCCAGGCAGACGGCGCGCTGCCTCCGGATGCCGCAGTGAGCATCGGTATCGGTCATCACGTCCCCGCGGACCTCGACTTCACGCTCACCTGGCAGGGTGGCCGGGGAGAATTGATCATTGGGGCGCTCGACGGGGCTGAGCCCGTAGGCGAGGGGTTGCTCGGGGCTGCCGCGGCCAGCGTGCTCGGCGCGAGTGCGCTGTTCCGAGCCGTGCACGATCAACCGGTCAATGCGAGCACGTTGAACCCGCTCGCGCGCTCTAGCGGCCGGAACACTGATCCGACTGGTCTGGCCGGACCGCTCGATGTCGGCCATGTGCAGGTCATCGGTGCCGGCGCGGTCGCCTCCGCGCTGGTGTACTGGGCCCGGGAAGTCGGCGTCATCGGACACTGGGACATCGTCGACGGCGATGCGACAGAGCTCCACAACACGAACCGGTGCTTGTCCATGACTGCCGCCGATGCAGGCTGGCCTGACGGCATCACCCGCCTCAAAGCGACGGTCCTCGCTCCAATGATCGGGGCCACGCCCCACGAGGCCTGGTACGACCAGTGGGACGGAATTGACGTGCGCCCGGATCTGATACTGCTACTCGCCAACGCCCGGGGCGTGCGATCCCTGATAGCCCACCGCGGCGAGCCACTCCTCGTGCACGCCACCACCTCGGCTCGCTGGACCGCGGAACTTCATCGTCACGTGCCTGACCGCGACGACTGCCCGGCCTGCCGCCTCCCCGACGACTCCGCGCCGGTCTTCGACTGCTCCACCGGTCCGGCTGTTCCCGATCTACGCGACAGTCCCGACGCCGCACTGCCCTTCCTGTCTGCCGCGGCGGGGCTTCTCCTGCTCGCCGCGTTGCTTCAAATCCCCGACGGCGGGATCGCGTCCGAGTCCGTCAACCACTGGCAACTCGACTTCGCGCCCGCCGGTGTCCAGCTTCGTGAGTACCGCCACCCGCCTCGGGAGGGATGCACCCATCAACTCGATGAGACTGTCCGCTCCACCGTTCAACGGGCTGCGCCGCGGAAGTGGGATCAGATTCCGATGCGCGGCGCGTAACGGTAGTAGGCCTGACTCCGAGGTCTCCAGATCATGGCTTCAGCGTTCCGCGTCCAGCGCTGAGCCCGCTGGAGAGTCTGCGCCATGAGCGACGCCGGGTGAATCCTGACCACCGCAAGTCGCCACTGGCGTGACCCGGTCGGTCAGCCGACCCTGACCGGCAGCCATCCCGTATGGGCGTTCCATGTACTCAGGCTGTGACGTTGCGCGAATCCGTCGCCGTGGTGTGGGCGCAGCCGTAGGCTGTGGCCGTGAGTGATGAGGGTGTTGTTCCGGGTGGGGATCAAACCGCGCAGCCAGCGTTTGTGGCTGCTGATCGGGTTTTTCGTTCGGGGTTGCGTTCGGGTGCGTCGGCCTTCGCGCCCGCGCTGGGTGCGTGGAAGATGTCAGTGGTCGAGGAGCTACGTGCCTGTTTCGTGCAGAACCCTGATGAGAGCGCGGATGACTTCCTGACTAAGCTGCGCCGTCAACTGTCCCAGGCCTCTGACGAGGCGGTGGTGCTTACTGCCGAGCTGCTCTACCTCAATGTCCTGCCGTTAGGGCCATACCAGATCACAGTGCCGACCAAGCGGCGCATGCTGGACAAGGTACTGTCGTGGGCGGGCAGCCCGGTGCAGATCCCCGACGAACTGGGTGCTGCGCTGGGCGGGTTCATGCACGGCGGTCAGGCGTTCTTGAACTATCGGTGGGCGCAGCTGCAGTTTCTGATCCAACTGGTCGGCGAACTGCTCGCGCTTGAACCGCAGGAACGGGACCGAGTGTTGGGCGACCCGTGGCTGATGCGGGACGCGTGCGGCCGGGTGACCGGCGCGATGGGCCATCAGCGGGCCCGCGCACAGGTCCAGGTCCTGCTGCATCTGCTGTTCCCGGATGTGTTCATCGATTCGGCGAACGTCGAGCACAAGCGGCGGATTCGCGACACCTTCGCGCCCGAGTACCTGAACGGCGAGCCCGGTGACGTCGACCGCGACCTGATGGCGATCAGGGAGACCATGAGGAAGGAGACCGGGGCGCCGGTCGACTTCTACGACCAGAAATGGGCCGCGCAGTGGAATCCGCCGAGCACGACGGAGGAAACCCGCCGCGGCTGGCTGGTGCGCGGAGCAAATGTCGGCGGCGTGAACTACATAGCCGCCTGGCTGGAGCTCGGGTTTTGCTCAGTGTCCTGGCACGAGCTGCCCGAGGTGCCCGCCGGCGCGACGATGGACGAGGTCGCTCATGCGATCGCCGAGGCTGAGCCGGACACCTCGGTCCACCACCAGGCCGCATCGCGCACGCAGCTACACAACTTCCTCACCACCATGCGCCAAGGCGACCTCGTAGCCACCGTCGACGGCCAGAACGTGCACCTCGGGACGGTCGAAGGCGACGCATACTACGTCGCTGATGGCCCAACGGCCATCGCGCGCAGACGCAAGGTCACCTGGCACACCATCGGCAAACCCGTCGCCCGCGACACTCTGCCGGATCCAGTACGGTCGAAGCTGTCGGACCGGCGCACCATCGCGGACATCTCCCCGGCGATCGCGGCCCTGGTCGAAGCGGCCCATCTCGGTGATCTGGAGGTGTCCGAAGGGCTGCTCGAGCAGGACGAGACCCGGCCATTGGAGCTGCCTGCCGCGACCGAGGAACTGGCCGCCAGCCTGCTGTTCCCGCTCGACTGGCTGGAAGCCACCGTCGGCGTGCTGCAACGCCACCAGCAGATGATCCTCTACGGGCCGCCGGGCACCGGCAAGACCCATCTGGCCCGTGCCCTGGCCGAGCACATCGCCGAGTCCGAGAACATCACCCTGGTCCAGTTCCACCCCTCCTACACCTACGAGGACTTCTTCGAGGGCTACCGGCCGGTGAAAGCGACGAGCGGAACGATCGCGTTCGAACTGGTCCCTGGTCCGTTCAAGCGTCTCGCGGAAGAGGCGCGGTCCAATCCGACCGCGCCGTACGTGCTGATCATCGACGAGATCAATCGGGCGAACCTGGCGAAAGTGTTCGGCGAGCTTTACTTCCTGCTCGAATACCGCGACAACCCGATCACCACGCAGTACTCCGACGGCGAGCGCTTCGACCTGCCGCGCAACGTCTACCTGATCGGCACCATGAACACCGCCGACCGTTCGATCGCGCTGGTGGACGCGGCGCTACGACGACGCTTCGCGTTCCGCCGCCTCGCCCCTGACACCGAACCGATCAACGGCCTGCTTCGCAAGTGGCTCGCCGGCCACGGTCTGCCGCCGCTGGCGGCGGACCTGCTCGACGAGCTCAACCGTCGCCTGGCCGACGCCGACCGCGCGATCGGACCGACCTACCTGATGCGCCCCGGGCTTGACGACCCCGCACTGCTCGCGCAGATCTGGGACACTCAGATCCTCCCCCTGCTAGAAGATCAACTCTACGGTACCGGCCCGGATGCCACAGCTCCGTTCGAGCTCGAGGCCCTGACCAAGTCCCTGCCCGCGGGTGCGGCCGTGTCGTGAACACAGAAACACCGCTACACCTGGACGTCGCCGAAGCGGGAGAAACCCTCGAGCGGGACCTGAGCACCGGGCAACTGCGCACCCTGCTGGCCGCTCAACGCCTGATCGAGCTGACGCCGGCAGCTGGCGGCCGCTGGCGGATCCGGGGCAGGCGGCGGGTCGGACTCGTTCGCCTGGGCCGCGGCCAGGACGCGGTGATCCTATATCTGCGCCCGAAGATGCCGATCGCCAACCTGCTGCATTTGCTCTCCCACACCGCAGGTGCCGAACACTGGCTGGACGCCCAGGTCGACGCCGGTGCCGACGACCATCTGCTGCCCGCTGTCGTCCGGCTCTTCGCCCGCACGGCCAAGCGCGCACTCGACGACGGCGTTCTGCACGGCTACCGCACTACCGCCGATACCCTGCCCACGCTGCGCGGCAGGATCGACATACCTGCCCAACTACGTCGCTGCGGTATGCCACTGCCGATCGCCGTTCAATACGACGAGTTCACCGCTGACATCCCGGAAAACCAGATCCTCCTACGTGCACTTCTCCGCCTCATGACCATGGCAGGCCTGCCCGCGAGCACTCACAGCCTGCTGCGACACCTCGCCGCACGCTTGACCGACATCACAGTCCCTCCTCCCGGCAGCCCACTGCCCTTCTGGACACCCAACCGGCTCAACACGCGCTACGCGCCCGCTCTGCGCCTGGCCGAACTGATCCTCGTCGATACCACCCCCAATCTGCGGCCCGGTGCCCAGACACCTATCGACGGCGTGATCATCGATATGGAGACCGTCTTCGAGGCCTTCCTGACCACAGCCCTACACAAAGCGATTCAGCCGCTCGGCCTGCGGTGCGCACCTCAAGAAACACACCACAGCCTCGATACCGCACGCCGCGTCAGAATCCGACCCGACATCGCCGTCTACCGCGGACCACACCTGTTCACGCTCGTCGACGCGAAATACAAGACCACGGACGGTCTCGGCGCTCATCCCGACCTATACCAGCTCACTGCTTACTGCACAGCCCTCGGACTCAAGCATGGACACCTGGTATACGCCTCGGGACCTGGCGTCCCCGCCACCCACGGGATCGGTCCCGCAGGCACGAGGGTGACAGTGCACGCACTCGATCTGACCGCCGCACCTTCAACGATCGACGAAGCGATCCACGTTCTCGCACACCAACTCGCCGGCACGATCGCTTAGCAAAGCAGTGCTGATGGCGCTTTCCGAAGTTTGGCTCCGGCGCGCATCGCGTGATGATCACGGTCGGGGTGGTTCGGGCCGCGGATGCACCTTCGTATTCGCAGTGCGCAGGCTGCGGAGATTGCCGCTTACATGCCGAGGGCCGCCTTGATCGCGCCAGCGGCAACTGTCGTGCCTATTGTCGTCGCTACGCCCAGTGCCCAATTGCCGGCTTGCTTCAGGTGCGATCGGGTCTCTGTGTCGGAGCCTTTCTGGGCCGCGACCATTGCTTGGGCCACGGCGGCCACGGCGACGTCCTCGTCCGGACTGGTGGCGCGTTCGCGCATGGCCGCGCGCAGCGACTGGAGCTCCGCGGCGAGCGTACTCAGGTCTATAGGCGCTGAGGCCTTGATCTGGTTGAACGTGTTGTTCTCAGCCCTTGCCTCGCGTCCGACCGCGCCTGCTTGGCCGTCGACCTGGTAGAAGTCGCCCATTGCCGTCTCCTGATTGATTGTGTCGTTCGAGAGCCGTACACCAAAGCTGGAACCCGGAGCCATGTTGTTGATGATGTTCAAAATCAGATCGCCGTCTACTGCGCTGGAGCCGCTGAAGCTGTCTTTACGGCTGCTGACGTACTCGACGATCTTCAGCATGATCACGAGGTCGAGCGGCTCTTGATTTGCCATCTCACCTTGCCTCGCGACTGCTCTGAAGATCGACCGCCCGCCGGAGGAGGATCTCGATCCGGTCGTGGCGGGTATGCCGCTCCGGTGTGTACCTCAGCGCTTCTCGGAGGAGTGCGACGGATTCGTCTAGGTTGGTGGCGTCGCCGCTGTGTTCGTAGCGTGTCTGCAGAGCGGTGGCGAGGTTCGACAACATGACCGGTCGCTCGGGCTGGTCCGGGATTGTCGCTGCCAGCGCCTCGCGCAACAGCACGATCGACTCATCCAGATCGGGTGGCGAATCTTTCTGCGTCGCGCGTGCGCGAAGGGCTGCGGCCAGATTGCTGAGCATTGCGGGTCGTTCGGGTTGATCGGCTGAAGTGGCGACCAGCGCTTCGCGCAAGAGTTCGATGGCAGTGTCGAGGTCGTTGGTGTCCGCGGTGCGTTCGTATCTGTTCCGCAGAGCCGCCGCCAGATTGGAGAGCGCACTGGGCCGGCGTGCGTCCCCTGTGGGCATATTACTGACAGCCTGCTGATAAAGTTCGATCGTCGCCGAAAGGTCGCCATCCGCACCGGTCGCCGCATACCGCCTGCCGTAGGCTAGGGCCAGTCCGAGCAATACGTCGAGCACATGATCGCCGCGATCGCGCTGTGCTGGCTCGCCTGTTTCGACAATCGCGATACCGATGGCGTGGCTTACGAACAGGATCCGAGCCGTCGTCGGTTCTGGAGCGCCCGTCGGTTGCGCCGTGAGGCCATCAGCCGGCGAGATCCGCGCGACTAGGTTTGCGGCCATTACGAACAGTTGCGGACCGATCTGGTACGCGGTTCCGCGTTCGAGTTGGTCGCCGGACCGCACCACGATCTCGACAGATGCTTGACTGTCGATCTCCGGCGCCACGACGCTCTCGATCGACAGGAGGTGCGGTTCGTGGGCCAGAACCTCGAATCGGTGCATCGCTGTCCCGGCGGTGGCACTTTGGATTCCCTCGATCAGTTGGCCACGAATCGTCTCAAGATCAGACGTTTGCAGAAGTTCTTTTTCGATCATCAGGCGGAGGAGGTCGAGGGAGGTTCTGTTGTGTTCGGCCTGACGGTCCCTTTCGATTGCGGCCGCGGTGCGGGTGACCTCGATTGTTCTCGCAGCGTGTTCAGGGTCCAGCGCCACCATCATGGCTAACAGGTTGGTGTAGCCGTCTCCCCGTTCATGCTCGGCTAGTCGCTGGTGGTACTCGAAGTATCGTTCACGCTTCAATTTTTCTTGGAAGAAGTTCCTGGCGGCTTCGTCAGGGGTCAGGCGGATGTCGCAACGTACGATGGTGATGCCCTCGGGAAGATCGATTGGTGCTCTGAAGCGATCGTTGATCGTCTCTTCGGCAGTTCCGACCTCCTCGATCGAAAACCTCCGGATTACGGACCGGATCGTCGAGAGCACATGGTCGACCACGAGCGGTACGCCATCGGCAATGTGGTGCCGCACGATCTTTTTCGGGTCGGTCACCCGGTAGGTCAGCGAGATGGCCGCGTCGAACTGGTAGGCGTCACCGCGGGCAGGGAGCCGGGCGTTGAACTCGTGGAAACGGTATCCGAGATCGACTTCGTATCGTGTGCCGGACCTGAGTAACCACTCTGACAAGGGTCGCTGTCCGTCAAACACAACCAGCTCGCCGCCGCGGCGTGCGTACACGACAGCTACGTTCGGCCTGGGAGCTTCGAATGGCCGAGACCGCGACGAGCTCGTCGAGATCAAGGGCGCTTCCTTGCGATCCATGCTCGCCTTCCTGCACGAAGTCCACGCCGGATTTGGATGTTATCGTCCGTTGAATTTGAGGTTCACTCCGCCGGCCTAGACTTCTATTGCATCGGCTGTCTCGGTTGCCGCGCTCTCAGACTACGGTGACCAGGCGGAACTTGAGTTGCTTCCGCTCGGATGCGTTCGGTTTCCGTCGCGGGTGCCAGTCAGGATCGTCTGGGGTCCTGGTCGGGGTTGTGCGCATAGAAGTGCGCGTGGCGGGTCGCGTTGAACGGGGCGAACCAGGTGCTGGCGTCCGGGTTCGCGGTGCTGTCGTCGTCTTCGTCGTAGAGGTCTTCGTGGTCGTAGTCCTCGTACGCGGCGTCTTTGAGCGATGCCAGCGCATGGTCGGTCTCGGGATCGGCTAAGTCGTACAGGTCGAGGACGACGTGTGCTTGCTCGATCAGGAGGCGCAGCGCGAGTTCTTCGGCGACCGAGGCGAGCGGCGCGTGGTGCGGTCCGGTGAGCCGGGAGGTGAGCGCGATCGTGGTGACCAGGAAGCGTTTGGCGAACAGGCCGGTGTACTGGTCGGCGCAGCGGGGCGGCAGCGCGCTGAGCACCAGGCACTCCTCCGTGTCGGCGTCGTCGCGTGCGAGTGTCTCGATGTCTTGGAACAGTTCGTCGATCAGCGTCTCGATCGCCCACACCAGCGCGCCGGCGGCCAGGCGCGCCTGCGCATTCGGCACCCAGGCGCCGCCGTCTTCGTCGTCGAAGTCGTCGTCTGGCTGGTAGGCGCCGAAGTCGGCGAGGCTGAAGCCGGTCAGGCGGTCCGCGTACCGGTCGAGGCGTGCACGCATCTCTTCGCGTGTCTCGTCCGTCATCCCGGCTGTGGTTTCGGGGGCGGTCGCGTGGGCGGCGGCGCGTTGGCGGGGGTCCGGTGGCGGGGCGTCGGGGCCGTCGGCGGCGGCCAGGCTTTCCAGGGCGAGTTGATCGTTGAGTTCGACCCGTGCTTTGACGACCGTCCAGTCGGCGAGCAGTTCTGTGTCTTCCAGGATCTGGTCGACGACGTGCCGGATGGCGCCCTCGGCGAATTCGAGGGCCGGGGCGTCGGTCATCATCAGCAGCAGCGCGCCGGTGGGGTGCACGGCGACGCGGTAGTCGTCGATCTCAGCCTGCATGTCGTCGGGGCCGTCGATCGAGGCGATGCGTGCGATGCGCCCGTCGAGGAGTGCGGCGACGCCCTCGCGTTGCAGCGGGTCGAGTTCGGGGCTCCCGGCAGGTGGTTCGATGTCCACGTGGACCGCGTACGTCACCCCCCGATAGTGGCACGCGCCTGCGACATCCCGGGAGGGACGTGGTCCCGGTTGCCCTCGAACGGGATCGAGGGCAACCGGAAAAGGGGCGTGCCGTTTGGTTAGGCCGTGAGCGGGATGGGTCCTGCGTCGGGGTCGTCGTTGTCCTCGTCGGGGCTGTCGGTGTTGATGCGAGGGGCGTGGTGGTCGAGGGCTGCCCAGGCTTGGTCGAGGGCGGCTCGGGTGCGGTGGGTGGCTTCGGGCAGCAGGTGTCCGTAGGTGTCGGTGGTTTCAGTGATGGAGGCGTGGCCGAGCCAGCGGGAGACTTCCAGGACGGGGACTCCAGCGGCCAGGGCGGTGGAGGCGAAGGAATGGCGCAGGTCGTGGAAGGTGGTGTCCGGGGGCAGTCCGGCCTTCTTGACCGCGGGTGCCCAGATGCGTTCGGCGTAGTAGCTGCGGTTGATGCCGCTGCCGGTGCGGGGGCTGGTGAACAGCAGGTCCTGTCCCGGTTCCATGTACCTCTCGTGTTCGGTGTAGCCGTCGAGGACGAACTGGGCGAGAGGGATGGTGCGGTATCCGGCCTTGGTTTTCGGTGGTCCGAACACGGGCTTGGCGCAGTACCCGGTGGCGCTTTGGTTGATCAGGACGATCTGCCGGTCGACGGTGTAGAGGCGCTCTTGCGTGTCGAGGCGGGAGCGGCTGGCGCCGAAGGTTTCGCCTTGGCGGGTGCCGGTGCCGTACGCGAAGATCACAGTGAAGCGGTAGCGGGGGCGTATGCAGTCGGCCAGGTCGAAGACCTGGTCTGGGGTCAGGACGCGTACGACGGTCTTGAGGATTTCCGGAAGTCGGATGCCGACGCACGGGGTGCGGGGCAGGCGTCCGTCCAGGACGGCGGCGCGGATGATGCCGGCGAACACTCCGTAGATGTTGTGGATGGTGCGCGGGGCGAGTTTGGCGTCGATCAGGCGTTTGACCCAGCCTTGGACGGCCGGGCGGGTGATGGCGGACAGGGGTAGGTGTCCGAAGGTGGGCAGGGTGTGGTTGCGCAGGTTGCGCTGGTAGTGGTCGAAGGTGCTGGGGCGCAGGACCTGCACGGCGAGCCACTCGGCCACGTAGTCGCGAAAGAGGATCTCAGCGCGGTTGGGATCCAGGTAGTTGCCGGTGACCTTGTCGGATTCGGTCTTCGCGGCGAAGGCGTCGGCTTCCTTCTTGGTGGGGAAGGACTGGTGCCGCTGGCCGGCGGCGCGGCCGCCGGGTTCGCGGTAGCGCACGGTCCACGCGTGCGGGCACCGGGACTTGTTGGGGCATTCGCAGGTCTTGAAAACGGAGGCCACAATGCTGCTTTCTGTTCGCGTCGGGCGACCGGCGGTCTGCCGGTGGACATGCATGGATCCACGCCTTTACATGCTGATCAAGTCGTTGGTGCCGGCGGCGTGGCGGTGGTGCTCATAGCTGGCGGCGCGTCTCGAGCCATGCCTCGACGTCCACGCGGCGGAAGCGCAGTGTGCGGCCGATCTTGAAGGCGGGGATGCCGAGTTTCCGGTGGTTGATGAAAACCCAGCGCGGGGTCATCCCGAGGTACTCGGCCAACTGCTCGGGCGTCATGAGCGCAGATATGGGGCTGAGGGTCGTCGCCGAAGCATGATCGTGCTGGGTCACGGGGTGAATCCCAATCTTTCGGCCGAGGCGCGCGGCGCGCGTGAGATCGCGGGGCCTGAAGCGGCGATTCATGCGCAAAGATCGATGCCAAGCAGTAGTGGGGCAGCTTGGCGGGTGCCGGTCAGGCGGCAGGCGAAAGTCCGAGCGCCGACGCGACAGGGCTGGTCGCCGACCCGGATCGACAGGCCCAGGGGGAGCAGCCGTCGGGGTCGCCCTTCCAGCGTTCGCTGGTGTCGACCAGGCGCAGGCGGCGGTATTTGCGGTCGACGTGCGGCGGGTCGATGGGTGCTTCGTCGAGGGGTCTGAGGGAGGGGTGTAGGTACGCCTGGCCGCGCAGCGGGACACCGTTCGCGGTGGCGCGTGCGGACCCGGAGCGGATGGCTTTGTCGAACGCGACGGCCTGGGCCCACTGGCCGGGGTGCTGGTCGCGCAGGGTTCTCCAGCCTTTGTCGCTGGTGTACGGGCAGCCGACGCAGGCGCTGCGGGAGACGGCCTGGAAGCCGTGTTCGGCGAGGTATCGCTCGCAGTCGGTCCGGGACATTCCGAGGTCCAGCAGGGGGAAGATGTTGCGGGCGTAGGAGACGCCGGAGTCCTTGGCGCGCGTGAATTCGTCGGTGGATATGCCGATCCACTGCTCCAGGTACCGGCCGCGTTTGGTACGTCCGGCGCGGCCTCCGGGGAGGGTTTCGGCGCCGAGCTGCCGTCGTGCTTCCGCGAGGAGGATCTTGATTTTGTAGGTCGAGGTGCATTGGCGTCGCAGCATCCCGCGGCTGCCGTCGGTGTTCTTGATGAACAGCGGCATGGTGGAGAAGCGGGAGTTCGGGTCGAGCGCGTCGCGGCGGATGTCGCCTGCGGACAGGCGCACGATGGGGATGCCGGCGGGGGTGGCGACTTCGCGTTCGAGGCGGTCGAGCGCGGCGTAGGTCTCGGGCCGCTCCCAGCCGGGATCGGCGAACGCGGCGTAGTCCAGCTTCGGCAGGACCCCGTGGGCGGAGAGCAGGAGCAGGCAACTGGACTGGACGCCCGCGCCTAGGGACAGTGCCCGGATCGGCGGGCCCGACGGGTCGTGCGGGACTGTGGACAGGGTGGTGCGTGGCAACAGGCGAGGTCCTTTTTCCGAAGCGACAAGGGGTGTGGAGCGGTTCAGGCCCGGCCCGGTCGCCGCCGTGTTTCAGTGCGGTGGCGGCGCTGCACGGCCAGGGTCAGCGCGGGGGCTGGTCGAGGGTGATGGCGTCGGGCCCGGAGCGGTCGGCGAGCAGGCGCGCGTGGGTGCGGCAGAGCCGAAGGCCGCGGGTGCGCGCGGTGTTCGCGGTGGCGATCGCCGGGTTGGGGCAGGGGCTGTTGCGGGGTGCGCCGGACCACGCGCGGCGGCAGGTGCGGCACCACGGGCCGGTCGGTTCCGCGACTAGAGGGACCTGGCATCTTGGGCACAGCGGCGGCTGTCCCGCGCAGCGTGAGTCGCGTTGCGGGGCGTCGCTCATGCCGCGCTGAGTCGAGTGTTATCGGCCCCGGTCCAGCTCTGATCCGACCACGCGGCGGGACTTAGCTGCGGCAGGGGTAGGAGCCGGGCGGGGGCCGGTGCCGTGGGCAGGCCGCGTTTCTGGAGCAGGATCAGGTCCTCGTGCGTGATGACCGATTGCGGTTCTCCTTCGTCTCTGGCTCGGCGCACGTTGGCCAGTTGGAAGAAGGACGGGCGGGCGATCAGCCTGCCGTCGCGGATGCCGGCGAGCAGCGCGACGGCGCGCTGGATCGGGGTCAGTCCGGCCAGCGCGCCGGCAGCCAGGACGTGGCCGGGCAGATCGATCAGACTGCCGTGTTCGCGCCAGGGCCGGGCAGTGACGGCGATGATTCCGCCGGGCCGCAGCAGCGCCGCGCATCCGGTAAGGATCTGCGCGAAGCCGTCGATCAGCGCGCGCACGGACACGTGGGCGAGGTTGGTTTTGTCGCGCGAGTAGCGGTAGTCGAACTTCTGCACCCCGCGCTGGCCGGTCTCCTTGGTGGAGCGCACCTGCCCGTGCAACGAGGCCCCGTACGGCGGTGAGGTGATGACTAGCGCGGCTTGGCCGCGCAGGTTTTCGGGTGCGGCGTGGAGCAGTTGGCGGGCGTCGGCGCGCACGACGGTGGCTTGTCCCGTGGCGCCTTGGGCGCGGGCGTGGGCGAGGTTTCGCTCGGCGATCTGGGCCCAGCGCGGCTCGTACTCGACGCCGAATGAGCGGCGGCCGAGGTGGCTTGCTTCGACCAGGGTGGTGCCGATGCCGCACATCGGATCGATGACGAGGTCGCCCGGTTCGGTGAAGCGCTGAATGGCCTGGCGGGCGATCTCCGGGAGCATCTTCGCGGGGTGGGCCACCGACTCGGGTAGGTAGCGGCCGGTGCGTTGGGCGCGGGAGTTTTGCTGCGCGGTCAGCCACACCGTGCCGCCGAGGCGGTCGGGATACGCGGCGCGTGCGGTGGGCTTGTCGGGGGTTTCAGGCACGGGTGTCCTCCTTGACGCGGGTGAAGATCGCGAGGTCGAGGTGGGTGGGCGCGAGGGCCGGGACGTGGTCGCGGCGCGCTGCGTTGACCGCGCGCGCTTGGGCGTCGGTCAGGCGGGGGATGATGCGCTCGCCGTCGAGGTCGCCGGTCAAAACGGTGATGTGCTGCTGGTAGGCGAACCCGGATTCGTGCGCGAGGTGCAGTACGAGGGGGCCGTGCTGTGCGCCGTGTCCGGGCTCGGCGGGTGCGAGAGCGATGGCCAGCACGCCGCCGGGGCTAAGGGCGTCAGCGGCCTCGCGCAGGGCGGGGCGCACGAAGTGCGTGACGCGGTCGACGCGCTCGCCCGGGTAGGCGACGTCGAGCGCTCCCTGGGGCACGGTTTCGAGCTGCAGCACGGCCAGGCGGACGGCGCCGCGGCGAGGCGCGGGGCGGTCGGCGTGGTGCGGATCGTGGTGCGCGGGCAGGGGGTGGAAGGCGACGTGGCGGTCGCCGGCGTAGAAGCCGCGTGTGTCGGCGGCCAGGACGGTTTCGCCGGGCGTGGCGTACTGGTCGATCGCGTGCCGCAGCGCCCAGGCGGGCAGGACGGCGGGCTCGACGAGCACGGTGTCCGGCACGGTGTCGGCCGGGGGAAGCCAGAGGGTGGCCGGTACGTCGATGCCCTTGGCAGGGCGGCCCCGGCGCGCGACGGCGCCGGTCGAGATGTTCGGCGAACTGCAGCTGACGCGTGTGTTGGGCATGTGCGGTGGCGGCGTCGTGCGGGCCGCCGGTGGTGCTGACCTACACCAGAAGTGTCAGAAAGGGCCCGTTTTTCTCGCCAGAGTTTGCAGAGAATTCCCCGCCCTGAGCTGTCGGCCCGTCGAGGTCTGGGTGGGGCACGCTCTGCCGAGAGTCGACAGCGCGCCACGCGACACGTCCGGGTGAATCCGCTGGTCAGCGCAGAAAGTCGCACCCTGGTCGCAGCGATGACGGCCCGGGGGCCGCCTGCGCTGCGCGCGAGTCGCGGCGACGGCGCCGCCCCGCGCGCGACGGTCGCCCGCGCGGCGCCCGAGGGGGAAAGTCCGCGCTGGTCGGTGTGAAAAAGTCGCACCGTGGTCACACCCGCTGCCCTCTCCCTCCCCAGCGGTTAGGCAGGTCGAGGCGAAAAGTCACACGCGAAGCCGCCGGCCTGTGCCTGCTCATGCCTGCGGGCGCGGCGCTCGCGAGTGCAAGAGGTCGGGCCGGAAAATCCAAATAATCTTCTCCCGGCCTCGCCGCGCTCAACTGGCGGTGCTTCGCCGCTGGCCTGCGCGGAAGGTCGCACGCCGGTCACGCGGCCGGCGCGCCTTGATGTGACCGCGGTGCGACGTGTGTGTGACCGCGCTGAGCCCGATGTGCGACCGGTCGACTTTTCGATGGCGCTCCCCGTCAACCACGGAATTTCCAAGGGAGCATCATCATGCGAGCTTCTGGTCCTGCCGATACCCCGCTGGACACCCTGCGCCACGCCTTCGCGGCACTGCTGGCCGACCCGTGCCCGCTTCTGATCCCGGCCGGCGAACTGCCGTTCCCGACCCCTGCGCGCGGCCTACCGCTGCCGGCGGCCAAGAGGCTGCTGCTGGACCCGGGCACCGCGAGCGCTGACAAGCGGGCGGTGTGGGCCGCGATCGTACGCCGCTCGCAGCGAGGCGAGTCAGCGTGGACGGTGGCCGCCGCGGGTCTGGCGTACCCGGCGCTGGCCGGGCGGGTGCTGCGGGTGTGCCGTGCGCATCCGGGCGAGGCCGAGGAGATCCAGGCCGAGATCCTGGTGGAGTTCCTGGCCGCGCTGAAGCACCTGGACGTCGAGGATCCGGGGATCGGCGATGTCGCCGGGTATCTGGCGTGGCGCGCGCTGAACGCGAGCCAGGCGTTCCGCCGCCGCGAGGCCGCCGCCGCCGGATGCGGCAAGGGCTTGGCGCGGGCGGTGATCCCGCTGTTTCCCGCCGGGCATCCGGACATCGTGCTGGCCCGCGCCGTGCGCGCCGGCGTGGTCACCCGGGACGAGGCCGAGTGGATCAGCCGCACGTGCCTGGGCCAGGAGAGCGCGGCGCAGGTCGCCAAGGAGTTCGGCATCGGCCTGTCGACGTTCTACCGCCGCCGCGCCGAGGCCGGGCACAAGCTGGCCGCCGCGATCGAATCCGGAGACCTGCGCGGAGCCTGACCGGCTGACCCGCCGTCAAAAACTCGCCGGAGAAAAACAGCCTCCTTTTGACACTTCTGGTGTGCCGCAGCTTCGCGCCCGTCCCCATCGGGGCGGCCCCGACGCCGGCAGCCCGGCCGGGTCTCTCGCCGTGTGGCGCTGACCCCTCCACCTCGCAACCCGTGACACCGCCCTTTCGGAAGGAGCAGGTGTCGTGCGCCCGGCCGGGCCTTCTCGCCGCGCTTCGCGGCGCTCACCCCCGCCCGCATCACCCGTGAAACGAGTACCGCCATGTACATACCCGTCCGCTGTCGGCGTGCCGCCGCCCGCGCCGGTGCGCTCGCGGCCGCTGCCGACGCACTCGCGCTGCTCGGCGCCGCCGCTCCGGCGCGCGCCGCCGACGACATCCCCACCGTCATCAACAACCTGCAGACCTGGCTGATCGGCATCCTCGCCGGACTGGCCACTCTGTTCCTGGTCATCGGCGGCGTCCGGTACGTCATCTCCGGCGGCAACCCCGGCGAAGTGGAGAAGGCCAAGACCGCGTTCAAGTCCGCCGGGATCGGCTACTGCCTGGCGATCCTCGCCCCCGTCGTGATCACCATCCTCAAATCCATCGTCGGCGGCTGAGCCGTGGCCGCCCCCGATGCCGAGGCCGGGCGCCGGCCTGTCGGCGCGCGCGGGGCACGCCGGCACGGCCTGCGTCGTCTCGTCGCCGGCGTGCTGGTGGCCGTGAGCGCGGCGCTGGCCGCCGCGCCCACCGCCGACGCAGCCACCACGCCCCGCCCCTCCACGCCCGCCGCCTCGCAGCGTGTCCTGGCCGGCCCGGCCCCCACCCCGTCCCCGAACTCCACCGACCCCGGCATCGGGCTGGGTCCCGGTGCCCCGACCGGGGCGCCGACCGCCCCGTCCCCGATCACCACCACGGACCCGGGCACCGGCTCGGGCAGTGACCCGTCCTGGTGGGACATCCCCGGGCAGGTCCAGAAGGCGATCGACGACTGGTTCGGCTCGCTGATCGCCGACGCGCTCACCCCGATGCTGAACCTGCTCGGCTCCACCCTGCTGGGCACCCCGGACGTGACCGCGATGCCCAGGGTGAGGGCGCTGTGGACGCAGATGGCACTGCTGGCCAACGCCTTCTACATCCTGCTGGTGCTGGCCGGCGCCGTGATCGTGATGACCCACGGCACGACGGCGTCACGCAACTCGGCGAAGGAGATCGTCCCGCGGCTGCTGGTCGGCATGATCGCCGGCAACGCGTCGATCGCGCTGCTCGCCCTGATGATCCACCTCTCGGACGCCCTCGCGGGCGCGATCCTGGGCGGCACCATCAACCCGGCGACCGCGGGGCAGGCGCTGGGCCACATGCTCGGCCCGGACACGCGCAACGGGATCTTCCTGATCCTGCTGGATCTGGGCGCGCAGGTGATGCTGATCGCGATCCTGCTGACCTACATCGTGCGCGTCGCGCTCACCGTCATCCTCGCGGTCGCCGCACCCCTCGCCCTGTCGCTGCACGCGCTGCCGCAGACCGAGGGCCTGGCCAAGTTCTGGTGGCGGGCGATCACCGGGTGCTTCCTGATCCAGCTCGGACAGTCGCTGGTGTTCGTGGTCGCCCTCGACGTGATGCTCGACCCGACCACCTCGGTCAGCCTGTTCGGGCTGCCGAACAACAGCGCCCTGGTCGACACCCTGATGTTCCTCGCCCTGTGCTGGATCCTGATCAAAATCCCCTCCTGGGTGTCGCGCTCGATCTTCGGCGCCAGATCCTCCAAGCTGGCGCGCCTGGCCAAGGCCGTGATCGCGTACAAAACCCTCGGCGCGCTCGGGCTCAAACGTGGACCGGGTGGGATCCCGGTGCGCAACGCCACGCCGCCGAACCGGCCGCGCCCGGGTCCCGGCGGCCCGACCTGGGCAGGACCGCGCCCCGGCGGCCCGCGCGGGGGACCGGCCGGCGGGGGAGCAGGCCCGGTGATCTACACCGTCACTCAGGTCCACCCCAACCCGCCCGCGCGCGCCGGCATCGGCCG
>NZ_DASYZI010000280.1:0-2583 GCF_035946395.1 Actinocrinis sp. | reverse complement strand
CGGGCCGAGCGGCTGCGAGAGGCGGGCCTGCCGTTCGTCACCATCGGCCGCACGGCGCGGCCGCAGACGATGAGCTGGGTCGACATCGACAACGCGACGCTGATAAGCCGGTGCGTCGACCACCTCGCCGACCTCGGGCACCGGCACGTCGCGCTGGTCAACCGCTCCGCCGACATGGTGGCCGCCGGTTACGGTCCGGCGCACCGGGCGCGCGAGGGCTTCGCCGAGGCGACCGCGCGCCGCGGCGTCGTCGGCGCGCAGTTCTGCTGCGGCGACAACGCGCAGGCCGGGGAGACGTGCGTCGAGGAAATCCTGCGCACCCATCCCGAGACGACCGCGATCGCGACGGTCAACGAGGCGGCGCTGCCCGGCGTGCAACACGCGCTGGAGCGCGCCGGCCTCACCATCCCGAACCGGTTCTCGGTCACCGGGATCGTGGCACGGCACTGGGCCGAACAGTTCCATCCGCAGCTGACCGCCGCCGACGTGCCCGCGGGCGAGATGGGCGCGACCGCCGTCAGGTTCCTGGTCGAACGCATCGCGAAGCCGCAGGCCGCGCCGAAGCAGGAACTGTTCGCGCCGCCGATCTCGCTGCGCAACACCACCGGCCCCGTCTTCGCCGCAGCGCATTGAGCGCGGCGTCGCGAAGTGCGTGTCCGGAGCTGTCCGCTCCCTGCGTCATCGCCTGGGCCGCGTTGCAGCACGGTCCAGGCGAGCACTCTGACCCGGGCGAGCACTCTGGCTGTACATACGGGCTTTTCGAAGTTGGCCGGGGCTTCTTGCGGCGGCTGTAGGCTCGTCCGCCGCTGCGCGCCGGCCTACCATCCTGCGCCGCCAGCCCCGGCCAACTTCGAAAAGCATGCATACGGGACGTCGTTGGCACGCCACACGCGTGCGGTTGCGCTACCTGCCGAGCCAGCCGCCGTCGACCGGGACCAGCGCGCCGTGCACGTAGTCCGAGGCGGCGGAGGCGAGGAAGACCACGACACCCGCGAAGTCCTCGGGCCGTGTCCAGCGTCTGGCCGGGATGCGTCCGAGGATGGCCTGGAAGCGGACCGGGTCTTCACGCAGCGCCTGAGTGTTGTCGGTCTCGACGTAGCCGGGCACGATCGCGTTGACGTTCACCCCGCGCCCGGCCCACTCGTTGGCCAGGGCCCGGATCAGGCCCGCGATCCCGGACTTGGCGGCGGCGTAGCTGGGCACGTTGATGCCGCCCTGAAAGCTAACAGCGAGGCGGTGAAGACGATCTTTCCGTACCCGCGTTCCAGCATGCCCCGGCCGATCTCACGGCTGAGGACGAACTGGCTGCTCAGGTCGACTTCCACGACGCGGTCCCAGTCGGCGTCGGGGTGCTCGGCGGCCGGGGCGCGCGATGGTGCTGGCGTTGTTGACCAGGATGTCGATCGGGCGATCGAGGTCAGCCAGCTGTGCGGCCAGCCGCATGATCTGGCCGCGGTCGGCGAAGTCGGCACTCAGGCACAGGCACTCGCGTCCGAGCTTGGTGACGCGCTGCTCGACCTCGCTGCCGGAGTCCTCCAGCTGCGCGCTGACCGCGACGATGTCGGCTCCGGCACCAGCCAGCGCCTCGGCCATGGCCAGGCCGATGCCGCGCCGGGCGCCGGTGACCACGGCGAGCCTGCCACTCAGGTCGAATGCGATCGGAGGGAGTCGTTCCTCGGATCTCCGTTTCCTCGCCGGAGCGTGCGTCGCCGGAGCTTTCTTCGTCGGCGCCGCAGTCGATCAGGATCTTCATGACTGAAGGCGCCGGCAATATCGTCCGTGCAGGTCGGGGCTGGTTCGATTCGCCGTGTGCAGACCTGTGGCGTTGCCGCGGTTCCCCGCGTGTCGAGGCTGCGGCTACGGCAGGATGACCGCTCGTGCTGCTACGCCTGGCCCTACCTCGCGGTGAGCAACGCCTTCACGGTCCTGCGGCTGTTGCCGATGAGCAACCGCGACAAGGACATCGAGATCCTCGCCTTGCGCCACCAGATCAGCGTGCTGCAACAGCCACTCGCAGCCACCAGGCCCCGATTCAAACCCGCATTTCGCGCACTTCTAGCTGGCCTGCTCGCACCATTGCCGCGCGAGTCGCTGCGACGCCTGCGGCTGATCATGCGACCTGACACCGTCCTGCGCCGGCACCGCGACTTGGTCAGGCGGCACCATGCCGAACGCAGCAGGCGAACACGTCCCGGCCGGCCGCGCACAGTCGCCTCGATCCGCCGACTGGTATTGCGCCTGGTACACGAGAATCCCGCTTGGGGCTACAGACGAGTTCACGGCGAGCTCACAATGCTGGGACGATGCTGGGCATCAAGATCGCAGCCTCCACCGTCCGGCAGATCCTCAAGGACGCCAGCATCGACCCGGCACCCGAACAAGCAACCACCACCTGGGGCACGTTCCCACACAGCCAAACCGAGGCGATCCTGGCCTGCGACTTCCTCGAAGCAGTCACGTTGAGCGGACAACGACAGTACGTGCTGACCGTCATCGAGCACGCCACCCGGCGCGTCCACATCCCCGGCTCGACCACGCATCCCACCGCCGCATGGGTCACCCAAGCCGCCCACAACCTGGCCA
>NZ_DASYZI010000279.1:0-9329 GCF_035946395.1 Actinocrinis sp. | reverse complement strand
CGTGATCCCGCAGCGACCATATGGCGTACGTGTGCAGACCGTCCGCATACGCGTCATACGCCGAAGCGCGTCCCCAGCCATCTCCCGCATCGCCGGAGGGCCTGATCGGCTCGGTACGCAGCGGCCGATCATCGAACGGTGCGGCCTTAGATGCCAGAGTCGCAGGCGTCGAAGTCGTAGGTGTCGCAGTCTCAGCAGTGGCGAGCCCGCCGCTGCTCGATAAGTCAGCGTTCACACGGCCGACGGTAGGCGGCGGCGCTCCAAGGTAGGCCGAAGATGTCCACCTATCGCCCGCGTGAGTGACATAGTGTGACCACACCGCCACTCATCCGAGTGATCTTTCCAGATATGGCGTCACGGAGCGCTAGCTGACGCACTCGCAGACACGGATGAAGATTGCGACGGCGAAACAGACGGCGACTGTGACGGTGAGGGCTTCGGCGACGATGACTTGGACGGTGGTGTCGTGGAAGGACGTCCCGCCGGAGTCGTTGTCACCGCCGAGGGCGGAGCCGAAGAGGCAGCTACTGAGGGCTGAACGGACGGAGAGGGTGATGGCGTCGCCGACGACGTCGCTGAGGCCGACGCCGTACCGATCAGCAGGCTGACCGAGGTCGAGCTGTCCGACGGGTTCGCCGACGCGGTCGAACTCGCCGACAGGCCGGCGGTCGTGTTCGCGGTGGGCGTCGTGGCCGGCGAGTGGCCGCCGAGCACCACGTACGCCAGCACGGCCACGGCCGCGACCGCCGCGGCGAAGCCCACCGGGAGCACCCACTTGCGTCCCGCTCCGGCAGCGCCGCGGCCGCCGAGCGGGAAGCCGTTCTCGTCGAGCCGGCCGGCGCGCTCGGCGATGCGTGCCGCGAACGCGGTGCCCGCCGGGTCACGCAGGCTCTCCAGCACTCGGGAACGCACGCCGGGCGGCATGAACGAGTGCGGAAGCTCCTCGAACAGGCGCAGCGGACGGCGGTTCTTCACCGTAGTGCTGCAAATCGAGCACTTCTCGATGTGCCGGGTCGCCGACTGCACCCACACGTCCACGCCGCGGCCGTCGACGGTGTCGAACTTGCGGCCCAGTTCGGCGGCGTCCGGGCACTTCGGGTCGCCGGTGCGCGCCGCGAGCACGACGAGCAGCGCGTGCTCCAGGTCGGCCTGCGCCGCTCCGACCCGATCGCCCGCCTCCTCCTCGGTACAGCCGAGGACCCGGCTGAGGTCCACGTCGACGAGCCGGTGGCGGAAGGCGAGGTCGAGCAGCTCGCGCGTCTCGGGCGGCAGCATCGCGTAGCAGTCGAGCGTCAGGCGGGCCAGCCGGTCGCCGCGCGCCGCGTCACCTGCGTCCTGCGGTATCTCCTCACTCACACCCATGCGCCGGCACTCGGCCCGCGTGAGCGCATAGAGCCAGGCACCCAGTTCGTCCGGCTGCCGCAAGTCGCGGATGCGGTTGACAGCCACGATGAACGTGTCGCGCAGTACGTCTCCGGCGAGCTTGTGGTCACCCACCAACTCGTGACAGTAAGCGTACAGTCGCGTTCCGTATATGTCGTAAATCTGGCCGGCCGCGAGCCGGTCGCCAGCCCGCAGTGCGGTAACCAATTCGCGGTCAGTCACGAAAGGCAAGGTAAGCCATCCGGTGATTTGACTTCCACTGAGTCGATGAAACTATCGGCTACCAGACACCGCCAACCGGATATAACACTTATTTCGCACCGTATTGTCGGATCATTGTCGGATCATCGCCGCCGGATCTTCACCGAGCGGTCGCCGAACCGCCGCCGAGCGGTCGGCAAGCGATCTTCGAGCTCTTGTGTCACCGCTCTGTCGCCGCGAACCGCTACCGTCGATGCCCATGGCGACCACGAGCAGATCCACACGCACCGCCGCGCCGCGGGATGGCTACCGCTGCGTCGAGTGCGGCGCGACCACCGTGAAGTGGGTCGGCCGCTGCCCGGAGTGTCAGGCCTGGGGCAGCGTCGAGGAGGTCGGCATCCTCAAACCGCGCACCGTCAAGGCCGGTCCGGTCTCCGCCCCAGCGCGGCCCATCGACCAGGTCGACGCGGCCACCGCCAAGGCCCGCCCGACCGGCGTGCCCGAACTCGACCGGGTCCTCGGCGGCGGCATCGTGCCTGGCGCGGTCATCCTGCTGGCCGGCGAGCCGGGGGTCGGCAAGTCCACACTCCTGCTCGAAGTCGCCGCCGCCGGGGCCTCGCCCGAGCGTCCGGTGCTCGTGGTCACGGGTGAGGAGTCCACCGCCCAGGTCAGGTTGCGCGCGGACCGGATCGGCGCTCTCGACCCCGACCTCTACCTCGCCGCCGAGACCGACTTGGCCGCCGTCCTCGGCCACATCGAGCAGGTCCGGCCCAGCCTGCTGATCCTCGACTCGGTGCAGACCGTCGCCTCCGCCGAGGTGGACGGCGTGCCCGGCGGCGCCACCCAGGTACGCGAGGTCAGCGCCGCGCTGATCCGGGTCGCCAAGGAACGTGATCTGGCCGTCATCCTGGTCGGTCACGTGACCAAGGACGGCTCGATCGCCGGGCCGCGGGTGCTTGAGCATCTGGTCGACGTGGTCCTCCAGTTCGAGGGCGACAGGCACTCGCCGCTGCGGCTCGCGCGCGCCGTGAAGAACCGCTACGGCCCGACCGACGAGATCGGCTGCTTCGAGATGCACGACAGCGGTATCAGGGGCCTGGCCGATCCTTCGGGCTTGTTCCTGTCCCGCCGCTCCGAGCCGGTCCCGGGCACCTGCGTCACCGTCACGCTGGAGGGCCGCCGCCCGCTGGTCTGCGAGGTGCAGGCGCTGGTCGCCCCGTCGAACCTGCCGCAGCCGCGCCGCGCCACCTCGGGGCTGGACGGCTCCCGCGTCTCGATGGTCATGGCGGTCCTGGAGCGGCGCGGCCGAGTGCAGCTCGGCAAGTACGACGTGTTCGCCGCGACCGTCGGCGGCGTCCGGCTGATCGACCCGGCGGCAGACCTCGCCGTCGCCCTCGCCATGACCACCGGTACAGTGGACAGCCCGCTGCCGGCCACGGTCGTCGCGTTCGGGGAAGTGGGCCTCGCCGGAGAGGTGCGGCCGGTCACCGGCCTGACCCGCCGGCTGTCGGAAGCCGCCCGCCTAGGTTTCCGCACCGCGCTGGTTCCCAGGCGCGCGGACGGCGAGGACGTGCCGAAAATCCCCGACGGGATGCACGTCGTCGAGATCGCCGACATCGCGGACATGCTGGCGAACCTTCATCAGATGATCAACCGGTAAACTTTACAACAGACGTCCCCACTCACTGGAGCGCCATGGCCCCCCACGATCGCGCCGCGGAACAGGCGCAGCGCGCCACCCTGGCAGCGCTCGCCCCCGGCACCCAGCTGCGGGACGGCCTTGAGCGCATCCTGCGCGGCAACACCGGCGCGCTGATCGTGCTCGGCTTCGACAAGACCGTCGACGGCATCTGCACCGGCGGCTTCGTGCTTGACGTGGAGTTCTCCGCCACTCGGCTGCGCGAACTGTGCAAGATGGACGGCGGCGTGGTCCTCGACCGTGAATGCACCCGCATCGTGCGCGCGGGTGTGCAGTTCGTGCCCGACCCCGCCATCCCCACCGCCGAGACCGGTACGCGTCACCGCACCGCCGAGCGCGTAAGCCGACAGACCGGGTTCCCGGTCATCTCGGTCAGCCAGTCGATGCGGCTGATCGCGCTCTACAACGACGGTAAGCGCACGGTCCTTGAGGACTCCGGCGTCATCCTTTCGAAGGCTAATCAGGCGCTGGCAACGCTCGAACGCTACAAGCTGCGACTCGACGAGGTCGCCGGCACGCTCTCCGCGCTGGAGATCGAGGACCTGGTCACCGCGCGCGACGTCGCGCAGGTCGCCCAGCGGCTGGAGATGGTCCGCCGGATCGCGGTCGAGATCGAGGGCTACGTGGTCCAGCTCGGTGTGGACGGCCGGCTGCTGGAGCTCCAGCTCGACGAGTTGGTCGCCGGCGTCGAGCCGGAGCGCGAGCTGGTCGCCCGCGACTACCTGCCCGAGCGGGCCGGCCGCCGCGGACGCACAGTCGAGGACACGCTGCGCGACCTCGACGCGCTCAGCCGCGCCGAGCTGTTGGAGCTGGCCACGGTCGCCAAGGCGCTCGGTTTCTCCGGCGGCGCGGAGGCCCTGGACTCGGCAGCCTCGCCGCGCGGATACCGGCTACTGGCCAAGGTGCCAAGGCTGCCCGGGACCGTGATCGACCGGCTCGTGGAGCACTTCGGCGGACTCCAGAAGCTGCTCGCCGCCTCGGTGGCGGACCTTCAGGCGGTCGAAGGCGTCGGCGAGACGCGTGCCCGCACCGTGCGCGAAGGACTCTCCCGCCTCGCCGAATCCTCCATCCTCGAACGCTACGTCTGATACTGATGATCAGCTGATCAGCCCGGTTGATAATCGGCGCGGCCTGACTAGCCCGGCCCAACGCAGTTGATCAAACACATTCTGCCTGGCCGCGTTGCCGCAGCGCCCTCAAACAGCGACGCCCTCAAACAACCGAGTTTGAGGGCGCTCCAACGTCTTGCCAGCCAGACGCAGAGACCAATTTCCCATGCGACGGACATCCGGTTTTCCTATGCGACGGACATCCGGCACGGGACACCAGCGGCACGGTTAGATGGCTCGCACGGCCTGAGTAAGTGGCGCAGCCTGACAAGGACAACACAGTCCGACAGGGACAACACAGTCTTACTGGCGACACGGCCCGATAGGCGGCACGCCCATGAGTCCGCTTCCTGTCCGACTACGACTGCCCGGCTCGCATTACACCTGACTATTGCCGCGTATCCGCGCATGACTTCGCGTACGACCGACTGCGCGTCCGACCAGCGCTCTATCTGATTATCGGCATATCTAACTACTGCTCTAACTACTGCAACGTGAACTGCACGGAGGCCGAGTTCACTCCGCTCGCCGCCGCCACCACCGCGTAGGCACCCGAACCAGCGGTCGGCGGCATGCTCGGACAACCCGCGACCGACTGCTGCCGGTTCCACTTCACCGGCTCCGTGTAGCCGTCGCCGGGACCGAGCACGCGCATGTCCTTGGTGCCGGCACAGGTCGCGCTGGTCCAGACGGCCGAGCCCGCACCGACCGGCGTCACCGTCACCACGACGCCCCGACCCGAGACATCGAACAGGCAGTTCCCCGTGCCCGAATTCCTCAGTATCACGTTGAAGGTCGGGTTCTGGCCGGACGCATACGTCGGCGGACCACTCGCGGTGGACTTGTCCAGCCGCACTTCTATGGAGAGCACACAACCGGACGAACCCAACGGGGCAGCGCCGCCGGATCCGCCAATACTGCCGGATCCACCACTGCCGCCCACACCGCCGACACCACCAACGCCGCCGACTGCCCCGGTCGACCCGGGCGTCGGCCTTCCCGAGCCGGTCGGCCCGGTCACAGGATAGGAATTTATGGGCGGTAACGTTCCGGTAGGCCCTGGCCCCGCTGTGATTATCGCCGAGCTGCCCGTGGGTGTGGACGAAGCGCCGACCTTCGCACCGTTGCTGCCGCCGTCCGAGCCGGAGCAGGCGTACGCGGTGAATCCGACCAAGACGAGCGGGATTCCGAACACGAGGATCCGCCGCCGCCAGTACATTGCGGGCGGCAGAGGGCCAACAGGACGGAAGAGCGATCCCACGGAACGCCACCCTATGGCATGGACGACGCAGCTCGGCGCATTGCTCACACGAGCGTGTTCGACAATGCGACGATAGGACGGATGCCTCGTCAATCCACTGCCACAGAGCCGTCCACAGCGTCAATTGGAGTGTTGTCCGTGACACCGACCGCCGTGCTGACGGCCGCTGCCCTCGACGCCCCCGCTGACTCCCACATTGACGCTCCCACCAGCGTCCCTGCCGACGCCTCGCCTCACGCCACGCTCCCAAGCGGCGAATCCGCCGACGAAGTCATCGAGCGCACCCGCGCCTGGTTCGCCGTCCATCGCAGGGATCTGCCGTGGCGCGAACCGACCGCCGGGCCGTGGGCGGTCATGGTGAGCGAGTTCATGCTCCAACAGACGCCGGTGGTGCGCGTCCTACCCGTCTACGAGGCCTGGATCGCCCGTTGGCCTACGCCTTACGCCCTCGCGGCTGAGGAGCCCGGCGAGGCGGTACGCGCGTGGGGCCGCCTCGGCTATCCACGCCGTGCCTTACGCCTGCACGCCGCAGCTACCGCAATCGTCGAGCAACACGGCAACAACGTACCCGCCGATTACAACGCGCTACGTGCCTTACCCGGCGTCGGCGAATACACCGCTGCCGCCATCACGTCGTTCGCCTTCGGCCATCGCGCGACCGTCCTGGATACCAACGTCCGGCGCGTGTTGGCGCGGGCCTTCTCCGGAACCGAGTTCCCGGCCGACTCGCTGACCACCGCCGAGCGTGCGCTCGCCGAGGCGGTGCTACCGCACACGGATGACGACGCCGCAGGCTGGGCCGCCGCCTCGATGGAACTCGGCGCGCTGGTATGCACGGCGAAGACACCCAAATGCACGCAGTGCCCGATCGTCGACCTGTGTGCCTGGCAGCGTCTCGGCCGACCAGCGCACGACGGTCCACCGCGTCGCGGGCAGACCTACGCCGGCACGGACCGCCAAGCACGTGGGCGGCTGCTCGCGGTGCTCCGAGAGGCGACACGTCCGGTCGAGAAGTCAGCGTTCGAATCCGTGTGGCGTGCGGCCGAACAACGTGAACGCGCGCTCACCGGGCTGCTCACGGACGGCCTCGCCGTCGAGCTGCCCGATGGACGCTACCGGCTGCCGTGACGGCCTCCGGCCAACTTGGAAAGAATCCCTACCCAAACCGGTAACCTGGTATACGTGACCATTCGCCTGTACGACAGTGCAGCACGCGGCATGCGTGACTTTGTCCCCGACAAGCCGGGCAAGGTCTCGATCTACCTGTGCGGCGCCACTGTGCAGGCGGCTCCGCACATCGGGCACATCCGGTCCGGGGTGAACTTCGACATCCTCGCCCGTTGGCTCGCCCACCGGGGCCTCGACGTCACCTTCGTGCGCAACGTCACCGACATCGACGACAAGATCCTCGTCAAAGCCGCCGACCAGGGTGTCGAGTTCTGGCGAGTGGCACAGGCGAACGAGCGCGCGTTCACCGCCGCGTACGACGGCCTCGGCTGCCTGCCGCCGACCGTCGAGCCGCGCGCCACGGGGCACATCCCCGACATGATCGAGCTGATCCAGGACTTGATCGACGGCGGGCACGCCTACGCGGCCGGTGGCGACGTCTACTTCGACGTGCGCAGCTTCCCCGAGTACGGCGCGCTGTCCAACCAGCGGGTCGGCGACATGTGGAGCGCCGACGACGCGGACCCGAAGAACGCCAAGCGTGATCCGCAGGACTTCACCCTGTGGAAGGCGGCCAAGCCGGGCGAACCGTACTGGAACACGCCGTGGGGCCCAGGCCGCCCCGGCTGGCACCTGGAGTGCTCCGCGATGGCCCGGCGCTACCTGGGCCGGCGCTTCGACATCCACGGCGGCGGCATCGACCTGGTCTTTCCGCACCACGAGAACGAGATCGCCCAGTCCAAGGCGCGCGGCGACGCGTTCGCGCAGTACTGGCTGCACAACGCCTGGGTGACGATCGCGGGCGAGAAGATGTCCAAGTCCCTGGGCAACTCGCTGCTCGCCACGGAAATGATGAAGCGTCACCGGCCGATCGTGCTGCGTTACTACCTCGGCACGCCGCACTACCGCTCGATGATCGAATACTCGGAAGCCGCACTCGAAGAGGCCACGTCCGCGTTCGGCCGCATTGAGCAGTTCATCACACGAGCCGTGGAACTCGCCGGACCGGTCGAACCGGCCATGATTCCGGCGGACTTCGCCGCGTCCCTCGACGACGACCTCGGCGTCCCCGGCGCGGTCGCGGTACTGCACCAGACGGTCCGCGCCGGGAACACCGCGCTGTCTGCGGGCGACAAGGAAGCCGCGATCGCCCGGCTAGGCGAAGTCAGGGCGATGCTCGGCGTGCTCGGCATGGACCCGCTCACCGAGCCGTGGGTGGGTGCCGGTAGCGGCGGCAAGGCGGACGAACTGCGCGGCGTGGTCGACGGGCTGATCGCGGTGGCGCTCGAACAGCGGCAGGCGGCCCGCGCGCGCAAGGACTTCGTGGCGGCGGACGCGATCCGCAGCCAGCTGACTGAGATCGGCGTCACCATCGAGGACACCCCCGGCGGCCCCCGCTGGACCCTCTCCTGACGTTCCGACTCCCCAACACCCTGACATATCTTCTGAAAAACGACCAACCCGACGGAGTTCATCACCATGGCAGGCGGCAAGCGCGGCGGCCAGGGCGGGCGCGGCAACAAGGCCAGCTCGTCGCGCAAGGGCGCGCAGATCGGCTCGGGCGGCAACCGCCGCAAGGCGCTGGAGGGCAAGGGCCCGACGCCGCGCGCCGAGGACCGGACCGGCCACCCGGCCGCGCGCCGCGCCGCCGCGGCGGTCAAGCGTACCCAAACCCAGGGCGCCAAGGCCCGCAGCGCCGGCTCTGGCACGCGCACCGCACCGAAGGTGCCATACAAGGCCAATCGCCAGATCTCCGAGCTGATCGCGGGCCGCAACTCTGTGGTCGAGGCGCTACGCGCCGACGTGCCCTGTACCGCGCTCTTCGTCGCGCAGAACATCGACGCCGACGACCGGGTCCGTGAAGCCGTGATGCTCGCCAACCAACGCGGGATCCCTCTCATGGAGGTCACCCGCCAGGAGGTCGACCGCCTGACCGACGGCGCGATCCACCAGGGCGTCGCCCTACAGATCCCGCCATACGAGTACGCGCACCCGGACGACTTGGTCGTCCGGGCTACGGACGCGTCCGAGACACCGCTCATCGTCGCCCTCGACGGCGTTACCGACCCGCGCAACCTCGGTGCGGTAATCCGTTCGGCGGCAGCGTTCGGCGCGCACGGCGTGCTGGTTCCGGAGCGCCGTTCGGCTGGAATGACCGCCGGAGCGTGGAAGACGTCCGCAGGCGCCGCCGCGCGTATCCAGGTCGCCCAAGCGGGCAACCTGACCCGCACGCTTGAGGCGTACCGCAAGCAGGGTCTGCTGGTCGTCGGCCTGAGCGCCCGCGGCACTGTGAACCTCTCAGAACTCGAAGGCGCCGCCGACCCGCTCGTCTTGGTCGTCGGCTCCGAGGACAAGGGCCTGAGCCGCCTGGTGGAGCAGACCTGCGACATCACGGTGCGCATCCCGATCGCCGCCAAGACCGAGTCGCTCAACGCGGGCGTCGCCACCAGCATCGCGCTGTACGAGGTCGCCCAGCACCGCTCCCGCGCTTCCCGCCTCTGACTTCTGA
>NZ_DASYZI010000278.1:0-10092 GCF_035946395.1 Actinocrinis sp. | reverse complement strand
GCCTCCAGCGACAGGTCCATCCCGCCGATCAGCAGGATCAGGCTCTCGCCGACCACGGTCACGCCGAGGGCGGAGACCTGCTGCCCGACGCCCGACACCAGGTTGCCCACGGTGAAGAACGCCGCGCTCTGGCTCGCGCCCACGATCAGGATCACGATGAGCACCGGCAGCAGCGCGGCCTGCCGGATCCACGAGACGGCGGCCGGGCTGCGCTGCGCCGTGCGAGCGCTGATCCGGCCGAGCAGCCCGCTGGGAGCGGCGGGCGCCTGCGCCGTCGTCGGCGTGCCGGTCCCGTGCCGCGTCTTCTCACGGTCCTGGATTTCGCTCACCCTAGGCCGTCCTTCCGATCCGCTTCCTGCATATGTCCGGCCGTGTCCGAGTCCGCGTCGTCTGATCCGCTGGCATCCGATTCATCAACGCTCGAACCATCAGCACTCGAACCATCAGCACTCGAACCGCCGACGCTCGAACCTTCTGCGCCCGCGGCGTCGACGCCCAAGCCCTCGGTCGCGGCGATCAGCGCCTCGCGGTCGAACGGCCGTCCGTCCCGCTGCGAGCGGTGGAACTGCGCGACGACCCGTCCGCGTACCAGCACCACCACGCGGTCACAGTGCTCGATGTCGTCGAGGTCGTCGGTGGCCAGCAACACGCCCGCGCCCCGCTCGGCCGCCGCGCGCAGCGCCCCGAGCAGTAGTTCTTTGGAAGCCACGTCCACGCCCCGGGTCGGGGTGATCGCCACAACCAGCTTCGGGTCGCGGATCAGCGCCCGCGCCACGGTCACCTTCTGCTGGTTGCCGCCGGACAACTCGGCCACCGGCTGCTTGAGCGACGCGGCCGCGACGCTGAGCGCTCCGGCCAGCGGCGCCGCCGCGCGTTCGAGTGCCCGTGGGACGAGCACGCCGCGCCCGGCGCGCGCGAGTCGGTCGGTGACCGTCATCGTCACGTTCTCCGCGATCGACAGCGGACCGACGAAGCCCTCGGTGCGCCGGTCCTCCGGTATGTAGCCGACTCCGGCACGCAGCGCGGCGTCGCGCTTGCCGTTCGGCAGCCTGCGCCCGGCCAGCGTGACCGTGCCGTCGTCCGCGCGGTCCGCTCCGGCCACGATCCGCCCGAGGGTGATCACTCCCGAGCTGACCAGCCCGACGACGCCGACCTGTTCGCCCGCCGCGACCCGCAGCGAGACGCCGCGCAGGCCGCCGTGCGCCGAGCCCGCGGTCAGATCCTGTACTTCGAGCAGCCGCTCGGCGGCCTGCTGCGCACCGGCACCGGAAAGGTCGAGCCGGGAGAGTCGCTCGTCGATCTCGCGCGTCGGCACCGGCCCGACCATCGCCGCGACCAGCCGTTCCCGGCTCAGCTCGGCGGCGGGGGAGGAGAGCACGAGGTCCCCGTCGCGCAGCACCGCCACGTCGTCGCAGATCTCGAACACCTCCTCCAAGTGGTGCGAGATGTAGAGCACGGCGACGCCTGACGCGGTCAGCTGCCTGACCCGGTCGAACAGCCGGGCCACCGCGTCGTGCTCCAGCGCCGCGGTCGGCTCGTCGAGTAGCAGGCACCGGGTCCCTGAGGCGACGGCCCGCGCGATCTCCACGAGCTGGCGCTGCTCGATGGTCAGCCCGCGGCACGGCGCGCCCGCGTCGATGTCCAGGCCCCAGTCGGCCAGCGTGCGCCGCGCCTCGGCCTTCACCGTGCGCCAGGAGACCGGGCGCCAGCCCGGCACGCCGCCGCGCCCCGGCAACCGGCCGAGGAACACGTTCTCGGCCACGGTCAGGTCCGGCACCACCATCGAATGCTGGTGCACGGTCGCGATCCGCTCGCGCCAGGCGTGCACGGCGCCCGCGGGCGGGGCCGGTTCGCCGCCGAACCGCACCTCGCCCGCGTCCGCCTGAAGCAGCCCGCTGAGTATCGAGACCAGGGTGGACTTCCCGGCCCCGTTGCGCCCGACCAGGCCGAGGCAGCGGCCGGGTTCCAGGGCCAGGTCGATGCCGCGCAGCGCGCGGGTCGGCCCGAAACTCTTGTGGACGCCCACCGCCTCGACCGCAGTCATGATCCGCTCCATTCCGTCCGCTGAATCAGCGGGCTCAAGAGCTCGCGCACACGCCGCCATGCGCCGTGCCGTATACGTTGCCCCACAATGTCTGATCCGTCACGGGAGTGCTCGTCAGCGATCCGGGCAGGCCGTCCACCGGCTGGTTGACCGTGAACGTCTGCTGAGTCGCGGTGACGAACGGAGCGACGATCGGGTCGGCGAGGTTGGTGTCGCCGTTGTAGGTGACGTTCTCCAGCGTCGGCGCGCCGCCACCCGGGTCGCCGGCCTTGTGCGTGACGCCCTTGGCCGCGTCGATCGCGTATTGCAGCGCGTACTGTGCGTAAAGGTTCGCAGGCTGCGACTGCGCCGCGTCCAGCACGCCCTTCTGGATGTCACACATCTCGAACGGCACTCCGTCGTCGCTGATCAGGATGACGTGATTGGGGTCGCCGACCTTGCCGTACCCCTTGGACTGCAACAGCGGGATGACGCCGGTGTCCGGGCTGCTCCACTGCGCGTAGATCGCCTTGAGCTGCGCGCCGTACGCGTTGGCCGCGTTCTGTGCGTCGCTGACCGCGGTCGCCTCGGTCCAGTTGGTCGGCTCCTTCAGCAGCTTGACCCCGGGCGCGTTCTGCGCGACGCAGGTCTCGAACGCGGTCGAGCGGTCGCCGCCGTTGGACGAGGCGAGGTCGCCCTCCAGGTCCAGGACGTAGCCCGACTGGACCTTGCTGGTGATGTACGCGCAGGCGTCCTGGCCGTAGAGCGTGTTGGACGCGCGCACGACCATGTACACCTTGCCGACGCCGACGATCGTGTCCACCGAGACGAGCTGCACGTGGTGCGCGTTGGCGTAGCTGATCGCCGGGCCGAGGCTGGTCGCGGTCTCCGGGTTCACGATGATCGCCTGCGCGCCCTGGTTGACCAGTTCCTCGATCTGCTGGTTCTGCAACGCGGCGTCCGCCTGGGCGAGCAGCGGGCCGATCAGCTGCACGTGGTCCTGCTGCGCGTACTGGGTCTCATAGTTGAGGTAAGCGGCCCAGAAGGCAGTGTTGTTGTATGTGAGCGCCACGCCGATCTTGATCGGTCCGGTGCCGCTCGACGAGCCCGGTGAATTCGTGGTGTGCGATCCGCAGCCGGCGGCGGCGAGGGACAGGGCCGCCGCGACCGCTGCGAGCCGGAGGGTGGGCCGCGATCCGCGCGGCGCGGGACGGTGACGGTGCAACGGTCTCTCCTGGAGTCTCGGCGCTGAGAAAGGATGGAACCCCGTGTGGGCGACGTGCGGGCGACCGGTTGGGTACGGCCGACCCGGACTGCAACATAGGTCGGATGAATTCGACAGTCAACGATCGAGATGAAAGCGATACGAACTTCAGTCCGGCTCTGGACAATGCGTCTGATGAGGCGCTTCGACCCGTGTTCGATTTCCTCGCGAGGCAGCGCACCGCAACGAGTTGCGGAACGGAGATCGGAGCAATATCGGTACTCATCGAACTCACGGCGCCTTCACTCGTGACATGTTCTCTGAGCACGTTCCACCGTCCACGCGCTTCGCGCTCAGTGCGTCGCTTCACCCGGCGGGCGCACCCGGAGCCCGGCCATCCCGCCGTCCACCGCGAGCGCGGCGCCCGTAGTCGCGCCCGACGACGGGCTGGCCAGGTAGGCGATGGCGTGCGCGACCTCGTCGGCGGAGACCAGGCGGCCGAGCGGCTGGCGTGCCTCAAGGGCCGCGCGTTCGTGCGCCGGGTCGGCCGACTGGTTCAGCAGGCGCCCCACCCACGGTGTGTCCGCAGTGCCCGGATTGACGCAATTGACCCTGATCCCCTCACGCACATGGTCGGCAGCCATAGCGAGCGTGAGAGACAGTACCGCGCCCTTCGTCGCCGAATACAGCGCACGCTGCGGTAAGCCCGCCGTCGCCGCGATGGAACACGTATTGACGATCGCAGCATGCTTGGACCGCCGTAGATACGGCAGCGCCGCACGCGCGACGCGCACCATCCCCAGCACGTTGACGTCGAACACCCGGCGCCACTCGTCGTCGTCGTTGTCCTCGACTGTCCCGATCGCGCCGATACCCGCGTTGTTGACCAGCACGTCGATCCCGCCGAACGCTTCCGCGGCCGTCTCGATCGCCGCGCGCACCGACGCGTCGTCCGTCACGTCCGCGCTCAACGCCAGCCGCGGTTCCGCTCCGCCACCGTCGCCCCCAGCCTCCGCCTCGACGGCCTGGTCGAGCACCGCGACCCGCGCGCCCCGCGCCGCGAGCAGCGCCGCAGTCGCCGCGCCGATCCCGGACGCCCCGCCGGTCACCACGGCGGCGAGGCCGTCGAAGTCCGCGTAGCCCCCGCCCATCTAGACCGCCTCCTCGCGCGCACGCCACACCGGACCGTCCGGGTACGCGTATCTGGCCCGGCTGGCAGGCAGGATCTCCGCCCCGAAGCCGGGGCGCGTCGGCGTCCGGTACCGGCCGCCCACGACCCGCACCGGATCGACGAAGTGCTCGTGCAGATGATCGACGTACTCGATCACCCGGTCGTCCATCCGGCCGGTGACCGCCACGAAGTCGAACATCGCCAGGTGCTGTACCAGTTCGCAGAGCCCTACCCCGCCGGCGTGCGGGCACACCGGCACGCCGAACTTCGCCGCGAGCAGCAGGATCGCCACGTTCTCGTTGACCCCGCCGACCCGTGCAGCGTCGATCTGCACGACGTCCACCGCACCGGCCTGCAACAGTTGCTTGAACACGACGCGGTTCTGCACGTGCTCACCGGTGGCAACCTTCACCGGCGCGACTCCGCGCCGGATCGCCGCGTGGCCCAATACGTCGTCCGGGCTGGTGGGCTCCTCGATCCAGTAGGGGTCGAACTCGGCCAGCGCGCCCATCCAGTCGATCGCCTCGTCCACGTTCCATCGCTGGTTCGCGTCGACGGCGATCCGCACGTGCGGCCCCACGGCCTCGCGCGCGGCCCGGAACCGCCGCACGTCGTCCTGCAACGACGCGCCGACCTTCAGCTTGATCTGCGTAAATCCCTCCGCGACCGCCTCGCGGGCCAGCCGCGTCACCTTCGCGTCGTCGTAGCCGAGCCAGCCCGGCGAGGTGGCGTACGCCGGGTACCCCTCGCGCAGCAGCACGCCCTCGCGCCACGCCCGCTTCGGCTCGGAGGCGGTCAGCAGATCCAGCGCCTCCTCGGGCGAGAGCGCGTCCACCAGGTAACGGAAGTCGATCAAATCAACCAGCTGTTTCGGTGTCAGGTCGCTCAGCAGCTTCCACACCGGCTTGCCGGCGCGCTTGGCGGCCAGGTCCCAGGCGGCGTTGAGCACGGCGCCGATCGCCATGTGCATCACGCCCTTCTCCGGGCCGAGCCAGCGCAGCTGGCTGTCGCCGACCAGCTCCGCGCTGAACCGGCCGAGGTGGTCGAGCACCTCGTCGAGCGGGCGGCCGACCACGAAGGGGCGCAGCGCCGCGATGGCCACGGCCACCACGTCGTTGCCCCGGCCTATCGTGAAACAGAACCCGTGCCCCTCGGCGCCGTCCGGCGCGTCGGTGCGCAGTGTCACGTACGCGGCGGAGTAGTCAGGGTCCGGATTCATCGCGTCCGAGCCGTCAAGCGTCACAGAGGTCGGGAAGCGCAGGTCAAGGCAGTCGAGCGAGGTGATGTGGGTGGCGCGGGCCATGCGGCGTTACCCCTTCGGCGATCCCCGCGCACGGAGACCGGTCGTCCAGCAGCAGTCATCCGATGTATACGCCCAGAGTTTCGACGTTGTCCAGTACCGGTCTCAGAGCACAACCGATCCATCCCGATATATGACCTATCGCGACTGAAAGAATGGTCCGATGACCGCACGCTGTCGTGTGCTGTCGTAGAGTCCCCGCATGAAGCTCATGCGCGTAGGCGACCCGGGTCGCGAGCGGCCCCACGTGATGCTGGACGGCGGCCTGGCCGTCGACGTCTGCGACCTGACCGCCGACTTCACCCCCGACTTCCTGGCCGGCGGCGGCATCGACCGACTGCGCGAAGCCCTCCCGAACCGAACCGCAGCAGGAAAAGCAACCCCGCTGCCCCCGAACGTGCGCATCGGCGCCCCCATCCCGCGCCCCAGCAAGATCGTCTGCATCGGCCTCAACTACGCCGACCACGCCGCCGAGACCGGCGCCGCGATCCCCACCGAACCGATCGTCTTCATGAAGGCCCCCAACACGCTCGTGGGCCCGAACGACGACGTACACATCCCACGAGGCTCGACGAAGACCGACTACGAGGTCGAACTCGGCATCCTGATCGGCCGCACGGCCCGCTACCTGGAAACCGCACAGGAAGCCCAAGCCGTCATCGCCGGCTACCTCGTCTGCAACGATGTCTCGGAGCGCGAATACCAGCTGGAGCGCGGCGGCCAGTGGGACAAGGGCAAGAGCTGCGAGACCTTCAACCCGGCCGGCCCGTACCTCGTCACCGCCGACGAGGTCCCCGACCCCGGCGCGCTGGACGTCTGGCTGGACGTCAACGGCCACCGCAGACAGAGCTCGAACACCAAGAACCTGATCTTCGGCGTCGGCGAGATCGTCCGCTACCTGAGCCGGTTCATGGTCCTGGAACCCGGCGACCTGATCAACACCGGCACCCCCGGCGGCGTAGCCCTGGCCACCGGCCGTCCCGAGGACTATCTCAGCCCCGGCGACGTCGTCGAACTCGGCATCACCGGCCTAGGCTCGCAACGCCAGACCTTCGTAGCCGCCCCCTGACCCGCCCGCCCACCACACCCTCCACGCCGCCCGCCCGCTCACTGGCTCACCAACTCACCCGACCCCCAACGCTGCCCTCTACCCTCTACCCGCCCCCCACACGCAGCCCCCCACACCCAGCCACACTCCGCGCAGCAACGCCTCCGCCTTAACGCACCTCGCCCGGATCTTGACCCGCACTCCTGCACTCCCGCCCCCACCGCCCTCCCTCCGCACACCCCCTGCGTATCTTGTTACCGGTGTGGCGGGTTTCCGTCACGGCCACACATTGCGATCGAGGAAGTCTTCGACCGCATCCGCCACCTGCCCGGCGACCGCGGCCGTGCGCGCGACCGGTCCCGGGACGTGAAGCGCGTGATCTGCGTCCGGGATCTCCAGCACATGTGGCGAAAGCCGCCGGGCCGCCGCGGCGTCCCATGTACGATCCGCGCCGCCGCCGACCAGTAGCGGCGCGTGCTCGGCTGCGGCGATCGCCTCCACCACCTCAGGGCGATGAAGCAGCGGAGTCAACCAGATCGCGGGTAGTCCTCGCTCGGCCGCCAGGCCAGCCGCCAGCGATCCGAGCGATTTGCCGATGAGCAAGGCCTGGTCAGCGCCGAGGGCGTCGAGCACTTGGGCGCGCACCCACGCGACCTGTTCAGCTACGTCCTGTAGGTGTGGCGGCGACCAGTTGATCACCCGCACCTGGGCGTCGCGGCGCTGCGCAGCCAGGCGCGCATAGGCCAAAAGCGGGCCTTGCGCGGTGTAGCCGACGCCAGGGACCAGCACGGCAATGCGCTCATCGCTCACGGCTTGCCAGCCTAGCCGCGTTGGCCGCCGCGCGCCGCGTCACCCGCAGCCCCGCTCCACCATGGTCAGGTGCCCGAGGAACGTGAACATGGTCGCGCCGGGCACCAAACGGCGCGGCTGGCCGGTGCGCCGGTGCACGCCGACGCAGAAGTCGCCGGGTTCGGTGATGTACTCCCGCGTGAAGCCGCTCTCCGCGAACCAGTCGCAGATCTGCGGCACGAGGTCGGGTTCGCGCCGGTGCCGGGTCCAGATCGTCGCGCCGCCGGGTCGGCACAGCGCCTCGCAGTGCGCGATGGTGCGCTGGATGTCCTCGGCCGTGACGTTGCCGAACACGCCGCAGGCCAGCACGAGGTCAGCCGGGGCGTGCGAGAGGTAGTGGTCGGTCTCCGCCGCGTCGCCGGTGACCACCTGGATCCGGCGCAGCCCGAGTTCCTTGGCGCGTGCGCGCGCGGCGGATGTGTTGCGCGGATCGAGTTCGACCAGCAGCGCGGTCACATCCGCGCGGCGCGGGTGCTCTTCCAGCGCGCCGAGCAGGTCGCGCCCCTGGCCCGCGCATATCGACAGAGCCTTGATGTCACCCGGCGGCGCGGTGTCCAGGAACCGCGTGATCCGGTCCTGCACCACGGCCAGCCGCCGAGATAACAACGAGCCTGGCTCGTCGTAACGGTCGTGCCACGCGTGCCAGTCCCGGTCCTGGTCATCCATGCGACGAACACTAAGTGAACATCATCACGACGACCAGTGCTTTTCCGCTTTTCATCGGAAACGCCCGGAACCATCCGCTTCTGGCCGGGCGCGCCCGCGCCCTGTCTGCGCTCTATCCGCGTCCCATCCGCACCCTCCGCTCCCTCTCGGCACGTTCTCAGCGGTCTGAGTCACGGTCCTGCTCGGCGAGGAACTGCTCGAACTGCCGCGCCAGCTCCTCCGCGGACGGGATCCGCGCGGCCTGGTCGGCCAGCAGGTTGGTGCGCGGCGTCGGCCCGGCCACGGTGTCGTACTGCACTTCGAGGCCGCGGATCATCGAACGCAGATCCTCGTCGCCCTGGGCCACCTGCTCCTCGATCTCGGCCTCGACCCGCTGCGCCTCCGCGTGCAGTTCCTGCACCGGCATCACCAAGCCGGTCGCCGCAGTGATCGCCTCCAGGATCCGCACCGCCGACGCCGGATACGGCGAGCGCGAGATGTAGTGCGGGACCTGCGCCGTCAGCCCGAGCACGGCGAGCCCGCGCTCGCTCAGCCGGTATTCGACCAGCGCCATCGCCGAGCCCGGCACCTGCGCGCGATCGAACCACGGCGTGTACCCCGCCAGCAGGTCCGGCCTGCTGCCGTGCGGGATCAGGGTCGTCGGGCGGGTGTGCGGCACCGCGAACGGGATGCCGTGGAAGTTGACCGAGAGCGTCACGCCGAGCTTCTCCACCACCTCGACCATCCCGGCCGTGAACCGCTCCCACTCGGTGTCCGGCTCGGGGCCGTACATCACCAGGAACGGCGTGCCGATCGCATCCCGGGCCAGCCGCACGTCCAGCCGCGGCTCCTCGTAGTCGGCCCAGTGGTCGCTGTCGAAGGTCATCGTCGGCCGCTGCGCGCGGTAGTCCACCAGCCGGTCCGCGTCGAAGCGGGCCACCACCGGGTTGCCGTCGTCCTCGTCGCCGACCGTCGGCAGCTGGAAACGCTCGCTCAGCACGTGGTCCATGACCTGCTCGGCGGCGTGACCGGCGTCCATGAAGCCCTCGTAGTGGTAAAGCAGGACGAGATCACCGCCGCCGCCGGAACCGGAGCGCACCTCGGTCAGCGCCGCCAGCCCCGCCTGATCCAGCTCGTAGAGTGGCTCGCTCACGGTCGGTTCCGTCCCATCTGTCGTCTGACGCCGCTCGTCCGCCCGCACTGCACAGGCAAAACACGGTGCGCTCATGGATGCGGCGCGTCGCCGCACCATACCCGCGACACCGGTTTGTCGTGGCCAAGCACGCGCGATCCGGCAGTTCCAGTGTCGCTCACCAGTGGTGGCCGTGCAGTCACGCGTCGCGCGGCATCACTGCCTATCAGTGTGCCAACATCGGCGACTGCGCGCCCATTCCACTACCGCGCCGCCGCTCATCGCGGTTCCGTGCCCGGTCGAGCAGCCTTTCGCCGATGAATCCGCGCACCAGGTCTGGTCTGGTCTGGCCGGCCAACACCGAGAAGCATTCCGCCTCTTGGCGCGCGCCGCTTTCGCTACCGGACTCCGCCGGGCTCCGGCGATGCGGACCGAACCGTGATATTCCGCCGAACTCAGACGGGCCGGGAGAACACATGTCTGTCTCCCAAGCCGCGCGGTGCAGGTTCACACACATTCACGGATGCTAAGCACGTTCACACCCCCCGCCACTTCCTTACGCACCGTTCGTGCTCGCTGGTGCACACCGTCTCGGTTGAGAAACAATTAGTCGCGGCCGGGTTGCGCTGGGTATGACAGACCGTGGCGGACGGGTAGCGTCGGACCCAAGAGCGGGGATGCGCGCCTCGGGTCCACGTCACGCTGAAGGAGTCAGCCGCG
>NZ_DASYZI010000277.1:0-12330 GCF_035946395.1 Actinocrinis sp. | reverse complement strand
TTGGCTATGCACACTGACACAGTCGGTTGACGGCCGCCGAGGGACATGCTGTGATGCGCCAGTGGTGATTGCGTGTGAGCGTTCCGTGTGACCGCACTCGACGCGGTGGCGGTATATCTGCCGTCGACTCTGGTACCCATCGAGGAACTGGCGGACCGCCTGGAGTTGACGGACATACAGGTCAAAATGTTCAGGCGTTTTCACGAGCTGCGGGAGATCCGGTTCGCTGGACCACAAACGACCACTGATCTGCTGCTGCGCGCCGCGTCGGCGCTCGCCGAGCTGCCTGGTAGCGCGGACCGGGTGCACTACCTGCTGTACGGACGCGCGATGCCGGTCACCGAGCCGTATCCGGTCAACCGGATAGACGAGGTGCGCCGTGCCCTCGGCTTGGAGCACGCGCTGGCGTTCACCGTGACCCAGCAGTCGTGCGCCAGCGGACTGCTGGCGATCGCGCAGGCCGGCCGGTTGCTGGAGGCCGACGCCGCGGCGGCGCCCGAGCCCGGCCGGGAGCCGCTCGCCCTGGTGTTGACCGGGGAGAAGGCCTTCACTCGGCACGCGCGGCTGATTCCCGGCACCTCCGTTTTCGGCGAGGCCTCGGCCGCCTGCCTGGTCAGCGCGAACGGGCCGCGCAACCGGGTGCTCTCGTACGCCTGCGCGCAGCGCGGCGAGTTCGATCTGGTCGGCGGCGGATCGGCGGCGAAGTTCCAGCGCGAGTACCGCCCGGCCCTGGCCGCGGTGATCCGGCAGGCGGTCGAGCAGGCCGGGATCGAACTGGACGACCTGCGGCTGATCCTGCCACACAACGTCAATGTCGTGACATGGCAGCGGCTGTGCGTTCTGCTGCGCTTCCCGCTCAGCCGCGTGGTGCTGGAGAACGTGGCCGCCGGAGGGCACCTGTTCTGCTCCGACGCGTTCGTGAACTACCAGACCGCGGTGCACCGCGGTCTGCTGGCGCCCGGGGACCGATATCTGGTGGCCACGGTCGGGTCGGGCGAGGGCGCGACCTTCGCCGCCATGGTTTTCGAGCACTGATATCAATGTGAGATCCTTGGGATTCGTGCCGAGAACCGACATCTCGGGCACGACGACTCGGAACCGACGGGAGCTGGGCGATGGACGCGGAGCAGGAGACAGCGGTCGACGCGCAGATGCGGGACGCGGTGATGGCCACGATGTTCGCCACGCTGCCCGGGCTACTCGACCACGACGGCCCGATCACGCCGGGGAGCCTGCTGCTGGACGAGCTCGGCCTGAGTTCGTCCCTGGTCCTGGAGTTGCTGCTCGGCATCGAGGAGGCGCACGCCATCCAGATCGACCTGGAGACGATGGACGAGGACCAGGTCGTCACGGTGGCGGATCTGGCCGGGTACATCGCCGGCCACTACGAGCAGGTCTAGGGGGTGGTTGAGATGTGGGGTCGGGGTCGCGACGCCTGTCACGCACGCTCGCGGCGTTGTCGGGCTGTGCCCATACGACCGAGTATGGGCACAGCCCTCCGCCTTGCGATCGCACGCGCCAGACGCCGCGCCCTGATCCGACCCCACGTCTCAACCACCCCCTAGCCGCGCGTGCGCCTCATCAGAGCGGTGCGCCGCGAGTTCCACGGCCCGGCGGCGTTCCTGGACGACCCGGGCAACCGAGCGTTCGCGACGGAGTACCTGGCCGACATGGCCCGCCCGCACGGGCTCGCCCTCGACACGGAGCTGTCCGGGCAGTCGTACGGCGAGATGGCCGAGGCGCTGCTGCCCGAGGTCGTCGGCGGCGACGAGGCGGTCGGCACCCTGGTGGTCGCGTTCGCGAATCACGACGTCTACCCGGGCCGCGCGCTGGCGACGTACCTGAGCCATCTGTGTCCGGGTACGCCGACAGCGTTCGCCGTCTGCGACCAGGGGTCCGCGGCGGCGTTCACCGCCATGCGGCTGATCGAGGCCGCGGACCCGGCGCCGGCGCTGTTGATCGTGGTCGAGCAGGCGCAGCTGCCTTACCGCAGCGAGGGCGCCGTGCCCGCGCGCAGTCGCGGCGTGGCGATGCTGTGGGTTGCGGACGGGCCCGGCGGCGCGGTGCGCCAGCGCCCAGGCGTCGCCCCGGCCGAGTTGCCCGGCCTGGTCCCGCAGGATGGGACGCGGCTGGTGTTGAGTGAGACGCTGGCCGCCGCCTGGCCGGGCCGCCCCGCGGATGCCGAGGTCGCCCCGGCCGACCAGCCGATGACCGGAGTGTGGTGGCACCTGGCGGAACCGGCCGCCACCGGGCAGGTGACCGTGGCCGACTACGAACCCGCCATCGGCTGCTTCTCCTGCGCGCGGCTCTGACGCTCCCGGCACACTCCCGGCGCCGAAGCCGCTACGCCGCCAGCACGAGACTGATGTTGTGCCCGCCGAAACCGAAGGCGTTGACCAGCGCGAGCTTCGCGCCGTCCGCCGGCCGCGGGCTGTCGCGGATCAGGTCGAGGTCCGCGCACTTGGGGTCCGGATCGTCCAGGTTCCGGGTCGCCGGCAGCCGGCCGCGGCGCAGCCCGAGCAGGGACACCGCCGCGCTGAACACGCCGGACACGCCGAGCAGGTGACCGGTCGCGCCCTTGAGAGAGCTGATCGGCGGCTGGTGCGGGCCGAACACGGCCAGTACAGCCGAAGCCTCCGCCGCGTCGCCCGCCTTGGTGCTGGTGCCGTGCGCGCAGACATACCCCACCTCATCGGGCGCCGCGCCGGCATCTCGCAACGCCAAGCGCATGGCGTCGGCCGCGCCCTCGCCGTCGGGGCGCGGCGCGGTGGGGTGGAAACCGTCGGTGCTCGCGCCCCAGCCGAGTACCCGGCCGTAGCTGCGCGCGCCCCGGGCCCGCGCGAACTCGGGCCGCTCCAGGACGACCACACCGGCGCCTTCGCCGAGCACCAGGCCGTTGCGCCGCCGGTCGAACGGCCGGCTCGCCTGCGCAGGGTCGGTCCAGCCGCTCGCCAGCGCGCGGGCGTTGCCGAACCCGTCCGCGAAGGCCGGGAACAGCGGCTCCTCGGTGCACCCGCACAGCACCACGTCCGCCTCGCCGGCCCGCAGGATGCGCAGGCCCTCGCCGATCGACTGCGCGCCGGCGGCGCACGCGGTGCCCACCGCGGAGCTGTAGCCACGGGCGCCGAATTTGATCGCGATGCGTGCGGCGGCCATGTTCGGCAGCACACCGGGCAGCAAGTACGGGCTGATGCCGAATCGGCCCCGGCCGGCCCGCGCCACCGCCTGCTCGGACATCGTCGCCAGCCCGCCGACGCCGCCGATCATGACCGCGGTCCGGCGCGCATCGACGTCCCGCCCGATCTCCAGGCAGGCATCAGCGACGGCGTCCTCGGCGGCCCGCAGCGCCATCACGATGCCGCGGTCCACGACCCGCGCCTCGACCGGCGGCAACACGCTGGACGGTTCGATCGGCGGACCGAAGGCGGCGGCTTCGACCACCCCTGCCAGCAGATGGTCCGCCGGCGGCGCGGTCACACCGGAGCGACCCGCGCACAACGCGTCGTAGAGCTCGTCGACCGTGCGGCCCAATGGGCCGACCAGACCGATACCGGTGACCACCGCCCCGGCCGCGCCCGAAGCGCCGCTCACCGCGAGCCGACGCCCGGTCCGACGGCGAAGCGGCCCGCGAGCCCGGCCACCATTCCTCGGTCGCTCTTAGCCCCGCGCGACATGCTCGCGCTCGACCGCCAGGTCACAGAACTCGCGGACCGTCAGCGCGCCCATCAGCTCCATCTCGTCCGAGGTGAACTTGATGTCGTACTGCTCCTCCACCCGCACGACCAGCTCGGCCAACACCAGCGAGTCCAGATCCGCCCCAGCCGGCCCAAGCGTGCCGTCCTCGTGGATTTCGGCGAGGTCGACCTCCATGATGGTCAGCGCCTGCATGACGAAGTCGCGGATCTCGTCGCTCGAAATTGCCATGCGCCAGTGCCTCCTGCACGGTCGGGCCAGGGCCGCACCGCCGGAGCGAACCGCCTCGCGGCGTCTCGGGCCGGCCCGCGCGCGGCGTCACCCGCAACGCGCGGCGGAACGTCGCGACACGCAACGACTGCACAGAGATCGTCGGTGCGCGGATCACCATGGACGTTACCCTACCGGTACGGTTTAGCAAGAGTCCTGATTCGGTCCGGCGCTCCGCCACGCGCACCGGCCGAACCTGGCGTATAAGTACACGTTGAAGCCGTGCGCCGCGAGTGTAGACATGGTTCTGTTTCACCAAGAGAATCTTCGCAAGGAGCAGATGGCCTCCATCCAGCGGCCTGACCGGCTCCGGCAGATCAGGTTACCCGACCCTCGGGCGAGCAGGTTGCCCCGACTGAAGGTGAGCTGTCCGACATGCGCGACGACGATGTCCACTCGACGGGCACCGTGGTGCACCTGCCCTGTCCCGCGCCGCAGACCGCCGCGGAAGACCGATGACGCCCTCTGAGATAGCGGCGCTCATGCGGGAAATCACCGAGACCGACGAGATCGGGGTCGACGACGACTTCTTCCACGCGGGCGGCAAGTCGTGGGAGGCGCTCTCGCTCATGGTGATCCTGGCTGAGCGATCCGGCGTGAAGCTCTCACTCCTCGACGTCTTCCATACCCGCACCCCCAGTCGGCTGGCGGATCTCATCGCCCACCGGAGCGTCACGGAGAGGTGATCCATATGGCTCCGGCGACGCTGGACCTGGTGACCCACGACGACGCGCGGCGGACATCCCCGGCTCTGCACCTCGACGGCCACACCGTGCTGTCCTACGGTGAGCTGTCCGAACTGGTCGGCGAAGCCGAACGGGCGCTGCGCCATGACGGCAAGGCGCTGGTTCTGTGCGCGGGGGACCGCGATCTGCCCACTGTGCTGGCCTATATCGCCGCGCTGCGCCTAGGGCACACCGTCGCGTTCCTCGCCGCCACCGCGGAGAACCTCTCGGCATATCAACCCGAGTTCATCGTCCCGGCGCCCGGCGGTGGGACCGCACTGGCCGAACTGGGCTACCGCCCGGTTGCGCGACCGATCGCCGGCGCGACGGTCTTCAGCCGGGACGGCAGCCGACCGGCGGGCGAGATCTTTCCCGGCACCGCACTGCTGCTTTCCACCTCGGGCTCGACCGGCAGCCCCAAGACCGCTCGTCTGTCCTACCGCGGGCTGGCCGACAACACCGCGGCCGTCATCCGCGCGCTGGGCATCACCGCGGCCGAACGCGCCCCCACCACGCTGCCGATCAGGCACGCCTACGGATTGTCCGTGCTGAACACCCACCTGCTGGCTGGCGCGAGCATCGCGCTCAATGAGCACTCACCGCTGTCGTTGGCGATGTGGGACGACCTGATCCGGTCCGGCGCCACGTCGTTCGCCGCGGTGCCGATGACCTACGCGGCATTCGGTCCGGCGCATCTGAAGCTGCTGGAACGCAGCAGGGTCCGCACCATGACCCAGTCGGGCGCACGGCTGGGCGAGGAGCTGACCGTGCGGCTGGCCGATACGATGCGGCGGCTGGACGGCCGGTTCTTCGTGATGTACGGCCAGACCGAGGCGACCTCTCGTATCGCCCGCCTGGACCCTGCGGACCTGCCGCATCGTCTCGGCTCGGTCGGCACCGCGATGCCGGGCGGCACCATCACGATCCGGCCGATGCCGAGCCACGCGCGGGCGGTGCCCGGCGAGGGGGCGGTCCACTATCAGGGGCCCGGCGTCATGCTCGGCTACGCGCGCGGGCGCGCGGACCTCGCTCGCGGCGCCGAGGTGGACGTCCTGGACACCGGCGATCTCGGATATCTGCGCGCCGGCCACCTGTACCTGACCGGCCGTTCGAAACGGATCGTCAAGGTATTGGGTATCCGCACCAGCCTGGACGACCTGGAGCGCATGGTGGAGCGGCCGGGTCACCCGATCGCGGTGATCTGCGGCGCCGACGAGGTGATGCATCTGGTCGGCGCGGGCGACCGGGCGGTGCACGAACAGCAGCGCCGGCACCTGGTCGAGTCGCTCGGGGTGCCCAGCCGGCACGTCGTCTTCCGCCAGGTGCGCTCGCTGCCCCGGACCCCCGGCGGAAAGATCGACTACCGAACACTGGCGGCGGCCACGGAAGCGCGCGGAGGCTCGCTCGATGAAGCTGACTGACTGGCGGATCCTGTCCGATCGGGGACCTGATCTCATCGCCTGCCTGGACTTTCCCGGGGCGCGCGCGGCGGCGGGCTTCACGGACCTGGCCGAGGGGGTGCCGGTCGACGCCTGCTTCCTGCACTTCAGGCAGGCCGGCGCCGACCCGTTGGCGGCGAGCGTGGACCGCTGGGTCGCCGAGTTCGCCGCGACCGGCCGCCCGGTGCGCGCGGTGCTGGGCTACTGCGCCGGCGGCGCACTGGCCACCCGCCTCGCGGACGCGATCGCCGCGACCGGCCCGGCGCCCGTGGTCGTACTCTTCGACGCCGAGCCGACGACCGGCGAGTCGATAGCCGACCAGTTCAGGTCGGCGGTGCAGTCCTCGGCCCGGCACCTGACCGCGAGCGAACTGGCGGACGCCGACGCGCTGTCCGAGCAACTCGTGGCGAGGTACCCGGACGACCCGCGACCTATCGCGGCAGGCCTGACCGAACACTACGAGACGCTGATGCGCGCGGTCGCCGATCGGCTGTCCCTACCGCAGTTCCTCCATCAGGAACTCACCGCCGGGTTCACCGCCTATCTGGACTACCTGCTGCTGGCCGGTGAAGGCGGGTTCGACACGCGCGCGACGACCCCGCTGTTCGTGACCTCGATCGGGCACGAGCCGCCGGTGCAGACGGCGCGGACCGTCAGCCTCGATGTCGACCACGACGATCTGTTGCGCGATCCCAAGGTGTACAAGCTCGTCGCCGAGATCATCAGAGGAGAGACACCACAGTGGTGAGCCTGCCGGAGATATCCAAGGTCTTGTCCGCGCATCCCGCGGTCCGCCGAGCCGAGACCGCGATCGTGCGCTGCGATGGACGGGATGTGACCGTGGCGGCCGCCGAGCTGAACCAGTACGTGAGCGGGCCGATCCTGCGCAACCACGTGTGGCAGAAGCTGGGCGAGGACAGCGGGCTCGCGGCCGTCCTGATCGTGGAGAGCATTGCGGCGGCGGGTGACGCGGCGGACGCCGAATTCCTCGCCTCCGCGGTGGCCGACGGGCGCTGCGCCCTGTTCGAGGAGCCCCGCGACGACGTCGAACGCCGCCTGGCGGCGATCTGGTCGGAGAATCTGGACGGGACGCGCGTCGGCGTGCACGACGACTTCCTGGAACTGGGCGGCGACTCGCTCTCGGCCCTGCGCATCATCACCGCCATCGAGGCCCAGTTCGACCGGTCGGTGGACGTGTACGAGTTCATGAGCGCGGGCAGTGTCCGCCGCCTGGCGGACCTGCTGCGCTGATGGTCCTCTCCGTGCGCCGGCGGATCGCCGAAATCGCCCAAGCCGAGCCGGACCGCGCGGCGCTGATCGGTTTCGACGCCGACCTGGCCGAGCAGGTCCTTTCCTGGCGGCGGTTCGCCGACCGCGTCGCGGACGCGGCCGACGCGCTGCGTGCGGCGCTGAACCCGGGCACACGGTCCTGCGTCGTCGTGCCGGCCGGCAACACTCCGGCCGCCGCCCTCGGCATCGCGGCGGCGCTCGCGGCCGAGGTGCCGGTCTTCCCGCTGAACCCGGCCACCGCGCCGGCCGAACGCGACGCCTTGCTGAGCCTGCTGGGCCGGCGGTTCGCCCACATCTATCTGATGGACGCCCAGCTTGAGCCGCAGCGGACGCAACTGCCCGCCGGACTCGAACCACCGACCACCGGCACCGGCACCGGCACCGGCACTACGGCATACCTGCTTGCTACCGGCGCCAGTACGGGCATCCCGAAGATCTCCGCACGGCCCGGACCGCTGCGTTACGCCCCGGCCACGACGCCCTCCCTGGTGATCCGGCAGACCGGCTGGCGCACCGGGCAGCGGCAGCTCATCGTCGGGCCGCTGTACCATGCCGCACCGTTCACCGCGTTCCTTGATGGCTTGCTGGACGGCAACACCGTCGTCCTCCAGCCGTTCTTCGCCCCGCAGTGGACGGTCGAGTTGGTGCGCCGGTACGCCGTCGAATGGCTACAGCTGACCCCGACGCACATGCGCGAGATCCTGCGTGTGCAGGACGTGGCCGAAGCGGACTTCGGCACCCTGCGGGCGATGCTTCACACGGCGGCCCGCTGCGACCCGGACACGAAACGTGGCTGGATCGACCTTCTCGGCCCGCGACGGGTCTATGAGCTTTACGGCGCGACCGAGGGGGTGGGCGTGACGCTGGTGCGCGGCGACGAGTGGTTGGCCCGGCCCGGAACGGTCGGCCGCGGCTTCCTGACCCAGATCCGCATCCTGGACGATGCGGGCCGCCAGGTCCCGTCCGGCACGACCGGCACCGTGTTCTTACGGACCCCGCAGAGCCTGAGCCGCTCCGACTATCTCAACGACCAGTCGATCCGAACCACCCCGGACGGGTTCGCCACGGTGGGCGACCGCGGGCGCGTGGACCAGGACGGCTACCTGTACCTCGAACCGCGCGACCACGACACCATCAACGTGGGCGGCGAGAAGGTCGACCCGGACGAGGTCGAGGCGGCGCTGCGCGACCATCCTGCGGTCCTCGACGCCGTCGCCGTCGCCGTTCCGCACCAGAGTCTCGGGTCCGTGGTCGCGGCGCACGTGGTGCTGCGCCCCGGAGCGGGCGTACGCAAGGCCGAACTCGCCGCGCACTGCGGGCGGCGACTGGCCGGGTACAAGATCCCCAAGCAGTTCGTGTTCATCGACCAGCTTCCCCGGTCGGCGGCCGGCAAGGTCCAACGCTGGCGGTTGACCCCCCGTGACGAGAATGGTGCGACCCCACTGTGAACGCTGTTCGCGACGAGCCGGTCGGCACCGGCTCCACCACCGAGACCGGCTACGAGCGCCCACGGGACCCGGTGGAGATCTGGCTGGCCCGGCAGTGGCAGCGCATCCTCGGCTTCGGCGTCGGCATCCGGGAGAACTTCTTCGGCCTCGGCGGCAACTCCCTGGACGCGGCCAGGGTGATCGACGCCATCCTGGTGGAGTTCGGCGTCCAGCTGCCGCTGAACGTGGTGACCGAACACCCCACGGTCGAAGGCCTGGCTGCCGTGCTACGCGACGGTGACGAGCGGCCATCGGGCCCGCTCATCGCGATCCAGGACGGCGACGGTACACGTACGCCACTGTTCCTAGTCCACCCGGACGACGGTCAAGTGGGCCGCTACTGCCGACTCGCCAACGCGCTGGGCGAGGAGTTCGCCGTGTTCGGCCTCCAGGCGGAAGGCCTTTACCACGACGCGGAACCCCTTCGTACCGTGCCGTCGATGGCCGACGCATACGTCAGCGTGCTGCGGGCGATACACCCCACCGGCCCGTATCTGCTCGGCGGCTGCGAAATCGGCGCGGCCATCGCTTACGAGATGGCCGTCCGCCTCGACGACGTCCGGCTTGTGGCCGCGATCGACGCCGAACTGCTGGAACCGTCGGACACCGGCGCCGAGTCCTGGCTGCGCGAACCGCCCCCGCAATCGCAGCTGCCGGAGATCCTGGCGGATTGGCAGGAGCGAGGCCTGGTACCGCGGAACGCGGCACCCGAGATCGTCGCGCGCTCGTTGCGCGTGTGGCAGGCCAACCGGGACGCCGCGCGCGACTGGCGGCCATCGCCGTACACCGAACCGATGGACGTCTTCGGCCGCACCCAGAACACGGCCCTGCCGGCGACCGTCGTCCAGCGGGCACACGACTGCGGCACGGAGGACCGCCTGACTGCCGCGCTGCGCGAGTTGATCGGCTGACCGGCGATGAGTGTCGAGACTGAGGCCGAAACCGCACCGCGCCGCCGGCGCCGCGTGCTGCTCACCCCGACGCGCTCGATCCCGGTCGAGTTCACCGGGGAGCGGGGCGGCGAGGGACCGCTCACCTTGGGCCAGCTCAACATCCACGAGTGGCTGGGCGCGATGCCCGACCACGCCTTCGCGAATCTCTGGGTCGAGCTGCCGGTACCCGGTATGCCGTCCATCGACGAGGTGACCGGGGCGGCGGCGGCGCTGATCGCGCGGCACGAGAGCCTGCGCACCACGTACGCACCCGGCGAAGAACCGCGCCAACAGGTCGCGAAGACCGGCGTGCAGCTGCTCGAAGTGTGCTCGCTCGGTGAAGGACGGTGGGGGCCGCGGGACCGCCCCGCGGTGGCCGAGGCACTCGTCAGGTGGCTGCGCGAGCACACCGATTCAGTACGGCGTCCGCTGTATATGGCGGTGGCCATCGCTCCCGATGCGGGCGATCGCGTCATCGCCTGCGCTGCCGGGTTCCCGCACCTGGCCGTGGACCACGCCGCCATCGAAATCCTCAAGCGCGACTTCGCCGGGCTGCTCGACCATCCCGGAGGAGGGCAGGTGGGCCGCTCCGGCCACCAGCCGCTGGACCAGGCTGAACTGGAGGCGACGCCGGCCGAGCAACGCAGGGCCGAGGCGGCGCTGGGGTATCTGGAGCGGCAGCGGCGGCGCATCTCCCACTGCTTCTACACAGTGCCCGGCGCCCGGGTCGGCGGCGAGTCGCTGGCGGTTGAACTGTCGTCGGTCGCCGCCGCGATGGCCGTGAGACAGATCGCGGCGCGCACGCGCACCAGCCGGTCAAGTACCGTGCTGGCAGCGGTCTGCGCTGTGGTCGCCCACCGGGCGAATCATCGGGATGTGGTGCTGCCCATGCTGTCGAACAACCGATTCGAACATCATCTGATGGGCTATGTCGGCTCGCTGGCCCAGAGCACCATCGCCTCCGTCGAGGTCCGCGAAAGGGGTTTCGACGAACTGGTCGGCCACACCTGGACCGTGGTGATGGAGGCGAGCCGCCACGCCAGATACGACGCGGTCAAGCGGTCCGCCGCGGACGAACTGGTCGAGCGTGAACGCGGCCTGCGCCTCAACTACGACCCCTTGTTCAACAGCCTCGTGCCCGAATCATGGTCCGGGCTCACCGCGGGCGTCGGTTTCCAGCCCGAGCAGATCGATATCGATGCCGCGCTCACTCGAACCCAGCTGCGATGGCGCCCGATGCCGAGCGCCGGAAGGCCGATCCGGTTCAGCCTCAGTCAGCTTGACGGCTGCCTGCGGCTCGACGGCTGGAGCTCCGACACCGGCCTGGTGCCGCGAGCCGAACTCGAGTCGGTGCTGCTAGCGGTCGAACGTGTGCTGGTGGCCGCCGCGAGCGCGGACGTGCCCCGCGCCCGGATGCCTGAGATCATCGGGTTGGCACCCATCGCCGACACGCCGAACCGGATTCTGGTCGACTCCTGCTGGGTCGACTTGGCCGACGTGCAGCGCCTCGTGGAAGAAGCCCTCGCACCCGCCGTAGCGCACGTCTTCATTTCGGCCGACGGCCGCCCACTTGTCGCTTATGTGACCGCAACCGACACCGTCAACACACCGGAACAGGCGCACGCCCGCTGTATGGCCGCCCTTGTCGATCATCCGACAGCCATCACCCCGCGCCACTACATCATCTGCGACACCACGCCGCCCGACCCGGCCGATCCCACGGCCTGGCCGACGCCTTCGGCCACCGGTTCCGGTCGTTCTTGACGGTCGCGGATCAGGGCTGCCTGTCCTACCCACATTGATCCGATACGCGGCTCAAGATCATCGGTACTCAGAGGTCGCGCCCCGTGCCCGGGCCAACGCGGCCGCCACGGAACCATCAGCATGCGGGAGCGAGCCGCGCTGTTCAGCGGCTGAAGTGGGCACGTCCTTTCATCATCCCGTGACGTCTGAACACATTGCTATGAGGAGCTATGGAGCGGGCACGGCGCTGTTGATGTTGCGCCACAGTTCGGCGAAGTGATCCGCTGCGGCGAAGGTCTGCGGCAGGTGCTGGTGCCGAAAACTACATCCAGGCTGATGAGGCCTACTCGTACCTTGGCTTGGCGCTGAGAACGCCGGGAGCGCGTTGTGCCGGGTCCCCGCGGTGGGCGAGGACAGGCCTGTTCAGGCACGGCCGTGTCTCGACGAGGTTCGATCGCTACTCGGGCGTGATCGAACCGCTGGCCCTTCAGCGCTGCCGAGGCGTTCGCCGGTGCTACGCGGATCTGGTCTGGCGACCTGTCGGGGGCAGCGGTCGTCGTCCCCCCGTCGTCTTGTCGCCGTCTATGCGAAGTTGGTTGGTTGGCGGGAAGTCTTGATTGGTGTCGGTGCAGCGGGTCAACAGCGTGTCGGTGGCTTGCGGGGCGCAAGATGTGCGGCGTGGCCTGCGTCGCAGCGCGGAGAGCACCGTGGCGGGGAGCACGAGGGAGCGGGAAGCAGTGTGATTCTCCGT
>NZ_DASYZI010000276.1:0-9687 GCF_035946395.1 Actinocrinis sp. | reverse complement strand
CGCGTCGACCACCCACTGCACGTCGCTGAAGCTCGCGTGCAGGTCGCGCTGGATGTCGGGCAGCGCGACGACCACGATCGTGACGTCCAGCAGGAGCATGAACGTCCCGATGCAGACCGCCAGGAGTGTCCACCATTTCTTTTCCACGGGTGCAGTCTGGCCCGGCGCGCTCACGAGGGCAAGGGCCCCGGCGCCGGAGCCGGGCCGGGCGGTGGTGTGGGGACCGGGTCGGGGATCGGACTGGGGACTGGATCAGGGATCGGGAACGGCGGCACCGGATCCGGTTCGGGTGGGAACGCAGGGTCGGGCGGCCGGGGCGGGGGCGGCCGTACGTCGCCTGGTACCGGGATGATCTTTTCGGTCATGGCGGGTCGGCTACCCGGCCCCGCCGGAGCTTAAAACCTCCCGAGCGGCAGCCCCTGAGCGGTAACCCCCGACTGGCCGACTTCCCGGCGTCGGCCGGTGCGGCCCGCAAAGCCAGCAGTTCATGGCATACGTGCTGTCGAAAACAACCCGTCGAAACCGAGATCGCCAGTAGGGTCATGAGCTGACGGGGGATCAGTTAGGGCTGTCATCCGGCGCAGGTGACGGCTTCCGGCTTGGCCACCGGCCGTTCACGACCCACACAGGAGCGGACCAGTAGTGTCATGCGGACGCAGAGCGCAGGGCGGCAGAACGCCGTCGAAGAACCGGCCCGTCGGCGGCGTGGCACCCGGCTCTATCTGATCGGTGTCGTGATCGATGCGCTGGGCAGTGGCCTGTGGATGCCGTTCGGCCTCATCTTCTTCACCAGGGCGCAGCACTTGGCAGTGGCGCAGGTCGGGCTGGCGCTCACCCTCGGCGGCATCGTCGGGCTCGTATTCGGTCCGTTCACCGGGACGCTGGTGGACCGCAGCGGCAGTGCGCCCGCCCTCGGCGCGGGCAACGTGCTGCGCACCGTCACGTTCGCGCTCTACCCGTTCGTGAACGCGGCGTGGCAGATCGCGCTGCTGGCAATGGTCACGGCGGCGGCCGACCGCATGTTCTGGACGGCGAACGCGCCGCTGCTCGGCCGGATCGCCTCCGGCCGCGAGCTCGACCGCCTGCTCGGGACGCAGAGCGTCATCCGCATCATCGGCCTCGGCGTCGGCGCCGCCCTGGCCACGCCGTTCGCCGGGAGCGTGCACGGACTTCATGCGATCTCTTACCTCAATGCTCTGACCTTCGCGGTCACCGCCGCCATCGTCTTCCCGGTCGCCCGCCGACTCGAAGCCACGCCCGCCGATCACGGTCAGGACGCCGCGGCGTCCATGCAGCCTGCGACGTGGAAGAGGGTGCTGCAAGACCGTGCCTACGTACTGCTGTGCGTGGCGCAGCTGCTGCTGGCGCTCGCGGCGTCCAGCTTCGTCGTCATACTTCCGCTGGTGTCGCTGTCGGTGCTGCACGGTCCGCTGTGGCTGCCCGGCGGGTCGATCGTCGTCGGCAACGTGGTGCTGGCCGTGGCGCAGAACCCTGCGGTGCGCCTCGGTGAGCGCGCGGCGCGCTGGCGGGTGATCACGGCGTCCGCGGTGGTCTTCGCCGTGGCGTTCGCCGTGATGCTGCCTGGGCGCGGCCTGTCCGAGCCGTGGGTCGTGGTGGTCGTGCTGGCCTCCTCGATCGTCGGGGTACTCGCGGAAGCGCTGTTCGCGCCGCTGATGATCGCCGCCGCCAACCAGGCCGCGCCGAAGGGGCTGACCGGCCGGTACAGCGCGCTGTTCCAGACCTCGTGGGGCGCGGCGAACGTGCTGGCGCCCGCGGTCTGCACCGGCCTGCTCGCCATCGGCTACGGCGTGCTGTGGCTGGGGCTGGCCGGCTTGGTCCTGCTCACGATCCCGATCCTGACCTACGTGACACCGCGGCTGCCCGCCGGAGCGCTGCGTGCCTGACGGCTCGCGGCCCGGCTGGAAAGTCTGAAGTATCTCGCCGCGCTCAGAACGTGACTACGCGCGCTCGACGCGTCGCAGCCCGTGCGTGGGCGTCCACCACTCGATGACGAGCATCGTGGCCTTGTCGTCGAGGTGGGTGTGTACGACTTCGGCGAGCTCGACGCGGAAACGCTCGCCCTCTGGGCTCTCTGGGCCCTCGGTGGTCGGTCCGGCGACGATCGCACGGCCGGAGATCTTCGCCTCGCCCGGCCACCGCGCCTCGGCCCCGTCGATCGGGTCGACCGGGGCGCTGTGCAGGGCGAAGCGTGGATCCCGATGCAAATCGGCGCCCTTGCGAGCGTTCGGCATCGAGCCGAAGAGCAACTCGCCGTCCTCGAAGACCACCTCGATCCCGCTGATCCGCGGCGATCCGTCGGCTCGCAGCGTGGCGATCGTCTTGTGTTTGTGGGCGTCGAACAGCGCTCGCACGCGCCGTGCGAATTCCGGCGACGCCTGTTCGAAGTCCCGCCAAGCCGTCATGGTCTTATGCTCGCACCGGCCACCGACAGGCTGGTCACAGCCGCCGTGGAACACGGGAAGGCGTGGCCGCGCGCCTACGGGGTGGTGGTCTCGGCACACGACGTTCATCGAGTTCTTCCTACGACACCAGTGAACGGGTTTCGAGTTGTTCGAACTCTTCCGTGAGGTAGCTCAGCCGCGGGCCGTGATACGCCATCGACATCGCCTGGAACAAGGTCAGTGAACCGAGCAGATCCATCAGGAGGAACCGGATGAACGCGACCGTGGCGAGGTCGAGTGTCGACAGGTACGTGATCAGCAAAAGGATCATTCCGCGGCCGAGGATCGCGATGGCGCTGATCGTTGCCTCGTCACGGTGCGGGTCGTCGTGCGCGGCCAGCCCGGCGATCAGCAGGATCGCGAACACGGCGCAGACGACGATGCTGAACGACGCGATGTGCTTGAACGATGAATCTGGAGGCAGAACCGCCAAGATGATGCCTGTTCCCGCCGCCCAGAAGCAAGCGCTCAGCGCGCACGTCCATCGTCTGCCGTAACGCACGAGGAAGGTGCGCTTGCCGAACATCGTGTCACCGCGCACGTCGCGGAAGTCCTTGAGCAGGATGCGCCCGATGAAACCGAGATACAGGCCGCCGAGCAGTCCCAGGTCCGACCCGGTCGGTGCGCGGTGCCCTGCCGAGATCCCGAGCAGATAGGGCACCGCGACGTAGCACGCCGGCAACAGCAGTGGCGCGAGCACGCCGCGTTCGACGATGCGTACAGGCCGAATGGAGTAAGCACCGCTTACGCCGAGCCCGACGGCGGTGATGGCGAGCGGCGCCCAGCCGAGGAGGGCGCTGGTCGCGAGTGCGGCACCGCCCGCCGTCCAGCCTGTCGCACGCAACTGCGTGCGGCTCACCGCGCCGGTCACCAGCGGACGACGCGGGTCGCCGGGCAGGTTCACCCGGTCGATCGCCTCGTCCGCCAGATCGTTGCAGGCTACGGAGAAGACCAGGAAGGCGGCGATCACCACGAGGATCTTCAGAAGCGATGCGTAGGCGTTGGGCGCTCCGGCTTGCGCCAAGCCGAGTTCCGCGTACAGCGCGAGGAGCACGAACACCGGTGGCCTAGCCATCACAACGGCCCCCCGCAGTCGCTGGAGCGCCCCACTCGTCGGCAGTCGACTCATTTGTTGCTCCCGTAGTTCGACATGAGGATGGCGACCACGACACCGACGCCCACGAGAGCCAGGCCGGCGAACGCCATCATGGCCGCCACGACGACGCCGAAGACGGATAGGGCCCGCTCATAGCGATACGTGGGCCGCTTGCGCGGTGCGTTCATGCGGGACCGGAATCGGCACTGTGCACGTGATCCGTGCGAGCCGTACGAAGTGACATGACTTCAGTCTCGCGATCCCGTAGCCAGGGGAAATCCGTACGCATACTCAGATCCGGCAGGCGGTGTACTTACTCGGATCATGGGAGAATTCGACCGAAGTCCGATGACAGCGCGTGTAGGGCAGGTGGCGGGGGAGGGGACCATGCAGTCGCCGTTGCGCATGACCGTTCGTGCACTGGCCTTGGACGGCGGTCCCCGTGGGTACGAAGCGCCGCTGTGGCGTGCCCTGACCATCTTCCGTGTCGCAGCGTTCGTTTTCGCGTCGGTGCTGGCGGCCTTCCGCTTCGGCCACTTCACCCACCCGGTGCTTGCGGTATCCGGACTCTTCGTCATGATGCTGTGGACCGGCTACAGCTCGTATGCGTACGACCGCCACGATCGGCGGTACTGGTCGTTGCCGTGGGTCGACCTCGCGATCACGATCGGCTGCCTGCTGCTCACCCGCTGGGTGCTGCCTGCCGGCGACATCACCGTGACGCTGCCGATGCTGTGGATCGCGGGCCCTGTCATCGCCTTCGCGATCCGCACCGGGCGGCGCGGCGGCGCCGTCACGGCGAGCGTGGTTGGCGTCTGCTGCGTGATCGTACGGGGCGGGATCGATCTGACCGGGATCAACGAGACCGTGCTCCTGCTGCTGGCCGCGATCGCGATCGGTCACATCGCCCAACTCGGCCACGAGGCGCAGGCCCGAGCGCAGGAGGCGGCCGCCGCACGAGAGCGCGAGCGTCTGGCCCGCGGCATTCACGATTCGGTGCTCCAGGTCCTGGCGCTGGTCCAGCGGCGCGGAGCCGAACTCGGCGGTGAGGCGGCCGAACTCGGAAGGCTGGCCGGCGAACAGGAGGCCGCGTTGCGCCAGCTGATCGGCACGGGTACCAGCCGGCGTACGGAGGTGCGCCCGGCCGGTACTGCGGATCTGCGCGAGGTGCTCAGCCGGTTCGCTACCGCCACGGTGACCGTCGCCGCTCCGGCCGCCGCGGTCGCGGTGCCGGGCGCCGTAGCCGACGAGTTGGCAGCCGCCGTCGGCGCGGCGTTGGACAACGTCCGTACGCACGTCGGCCCGCAGGCGCCGGCGTGGCTGCTGGTCGAGGACGAAGGTGACGGCGTGATCGTCACCGTCCGAGACGACGGGCCCGGCATCGCGCCAGGCCGACTGGCCGAGGCGGCGGAATCAGGGCGGATCGGCGTGGCCCGATCGATCCGGGGGCGGATCACGGAGTTGGGAGGCACGGTCGTGATCAGCTCGCCTGCCGGCCAGGGCACCGAGGTGGAGATGCGGGTGCCGCGGCGATGATTCGATGATTACGGCGATTACGGCCGTGACGATCACGGCTATGACGAGGACGACGGCGACGAAACGATGACGACGACGAGCGGCGGGCACGCGACGGTCGGCGAACCGGGCATCAGAGTATTGATCGTCGACGATCACCCGATGTGGCGCGACGCGGTCGCACGTGACCTCGCAGCAGTCGGATACGACATCGTCGCCGCGGTCGGCGAGGGGCGCGCGGCCGTGCGTGCCGCCCCGGCGACGCGTCCGGACGTGGCCGTGGTCGATCTGCAACTGCCGGACCTGAACGGCGTCGAGGTGATCAGAGGGCTGCTGGCCGTGCTGCCCGCGCTGCGTGTCCTGGTGCTGTCCGCGAGCGGTGAGCACCAGGACGTACTCGACGCGGTCAAGGCGGGCGCGAGCGGCTACCTGGTGAAGTCGGCGAGCGCTGCCGAGTTCCTCGACGCGGTCGCCAGGACGGCGGCGGGCGAGGCGGTTTTCACCGCCGGACTCGCCGCGCTGGTCCTCGGTGAGTTCCGCCGGCTCGCGGCGACACCGCAGGAAGACACTCAGATTCCCCGGCTGACCGAGCGGGAGACCGAGGTGCTCCGACTTGTCGCCAAGGGGCTGACATACCGGCAGATCGCGCAGCGCCTCGTGCTCTCGCACCGCACCGTGCAGAACCACGTGCAGAACACGCTCGGCAAGCTGCAACTGCACAACCGGGTCGAGCTGGTCCGCTACGTGATCGAGAACGGACTCGTCGAGTAGGCCGGCCGTACCTGCGCCCTGAGTCCCTGCGACCGCCTCGCTGCGCGCGGAACCGCGCGGCCCGCCATGGCACTGCCTCATAGTCTGCGCAATGCGGCACGACTGTCTGTAGCAGGATCGCGACGATGGGTGTGTCCGCTGGCGGCGGCGCGTCTGCGATACGAGGAGCACGGTCATGTCGGAACTCCCAATCTGGCCTATCACAGGATCCGTACCCGCAATCGGCACCCTGGGCGAGTTGCTTCCGCGTAAGGGAGAGACCGAGGTCCTGCGCCTGCTGGAGGGGTTCTCTGGCTACCTCATGGCGTACGGCAGCTCTCAGGAGCACTACGTGTTCACCGCGTATCTCTTTGGCGAGACCCTGGACACGCCCGTCTCCGAAGCCCTGATCAACCAGATCGAGGAGAAGTTCCAGACCTTCCACTGGGGCGCGGACATGGACAAATCCGCCACGACCCTCGGGGATCCGCGCACCCAGGCCAAGGCGACCTTCTCGGGAGGCATCGAGATCTCGCGGCAGGTGCGCTACTGGAACGAGGACCTGACCAAGTACAGCGAGGGCGGGGTCGAGAGGAACGCGAACGGCGAGAAGCCGCAGTTCGGCTTCGACCGGGCCATGGGCGCCGACGAGAACCTCGGCACCATCATCGGCATCGACGACCAGGGCCGCCCGGTCGTGATCGAGGACACCGCGCAGACGACCATCGGCTTCAACGCCGTGTACGACCCTTCGAGCCCGCATATCGCGGGCCTGATCGCGAAGTTCCCGAAGCTGAAGGACGCCGTGGCGTACACGGCCGTCGGGCGCAAGCGGGCCAAGGAGTACCGCGTCGACACCGCGGTGCGCAAGCAGCTCAAGGATGCGCTGGCGATCACGAAGACCAGGCTCTTCGGCGAGGAGTTCTCGATGAAGGGCGCGTCGTCGCTCGTCTCCAAGGCGATCGAGGACACGATGAAGGAAACCGGGAACATCGCCAGCGCGCTGATCAGGGCGGTCGAGGGCACCACCGACGGGGTGCGCTACACGATAGACCTGGACAGGGACGCCTATACGGAGGGCGTGAGCCAGTTCGTCGAGTTCTTCAGAAGCAGGAGGTGGGAGAACACCCAGTTCAAGAACTTCTGGAAGCAGGCCCCGGGGACGGGGAGCGGATACCGCGGGATCAACTCGAAGTGGCTGGTCACCGTCGGCGAGGAGCGGGAGACGGTCGAGGTCCAGTTCCACACGAGGGAGAGCTACTCCGCGAAGGAGGAGCAGACGCACGAGCTCAAGGTGAGCATCAGGGAACTGGGCAACGAGCTGTCCGAGGAGGCGAAGAAGCTTTCGGCGTCGGCCGCCAGGGGCCCCGACGACGAGGTCTATGTCAGCGCGTCCGCCAAGATCGCGCGGCTCCAGCAGCAGATCAAGGAACTGGAGGATGCCCAGCGCAAGGTCTTCGACGACATGGCGAAGGACCACGCGCCCAAGGGTGCCGAGTTGATCGAGTTCAACTGAGAGCAGGACTCGAACCGGAAGGAGGCGCCGGATGTCGGCGGAAGAGGACCTGAAGAGTGCGTACGAGGCGTTCAAGGGTGACGATTACGCCACCGCGTCGCAGCTCTTCTACAAGGTGTACCAGTCGCCCGAGGTGGCCGAGGACGAGGCGCTCAGGCGGGAGACGGCCTGGAATCTCGGGCTGGCCTGCGCACTACAGGACGACCTGGAGGCGAGCCGCGGCTGGTTCCAGGCCAGCGGCTACGGCCCCGAGAAGTTCGAGGAGCAGCAGCTGGGCGAGTTCTACCGCCAGGTGGTCCTCCAGGAGAAGTAACCCGCCACATCTTATATCAGGCTGCTGATGCCAGCGTCTCGACAGGCTCCTGCGCCGCCTGCTCAATCACCGAATTCAAGAGCGCCAGGGCCAGCGTCAGGGTGACTTCGGCGTCCAAGAACGGCACGTTGGATGCATCTACCCTCGGCCTCGGCGGCGGCAGCGGCCTCGGCGGCGCGCTGTCGCCCTGAGCGTGCCCCGGTCGTCCACCACTTCCAGCATCGCGACTCAGAGCGCTCACAGCGCATATGCCTGGCTGCTGACCGACATCGTCGACTTGCCCGAGACCAAGCCGACACCCTCGTCATCAGCGACGTCACTTCGCTCGGGACCGCCGATCACCTCTGGACGAGTGATACACAGACTGGCCTGAGTAACGACGGCTACGGAACGATCACCGGCGGACCTGGTTACAAGGCCGTACCACATCCGTGCCCAAATCCACCTGAACTTTGCCCCGACCTGATAGGCCGGGGCAAAGTCTTGTCACCTAAAGAAACTGTCACGGCAAGCTGTGGCGCGTCGGTGTCTACCCGTACCAGTACCAGTCTCAGTGCAGGGACATGACTGGTTCGCCTTGTGCGTTCAGCCCGGTTCCGGCGATGGTGCAGGTTCCGCTGAGCGCCGCGCCGTTGTTGTACGCCTGGCGCAGGCAGTCGCGCAGCGCCAACTGGCCCCAGTAGTCAGGGTGCAGCGACTCCTGGATGTAGTAGTCGCTGTTGATGGTGGAGACGGTGCGGATCTGGTTGATCCACTCGCTTACGTCCACCGCGCCCGGGTCGGTCCAGCTGGACAAGCCCTCCTCCTCCAGCAGGCCCACCGTGTTCTCGCACAGCCGGTGGCCGTTGAAGGCGGAGGAGATGTCCAGGGTGCGGATGTTGCCCAGACCGGTTTGCGAGGCCGCGTTGAACTCCGAGTTGTCGATGGTGGGCAGCGCGTAGCTGTTGGCCCAGTTCGCGTCCGTGTTCCAGAAGCCGCAGCCGCCGGTGGACTGGCGGGTGTAGCCGGACTGCGAGTACCGGAACCCGGATCCGGGCGGCAGGGGCGAGGGGTAGTCCTGTACCAGGATCGTGTAGGCGGAGTCCGCGTATCCGTCGTTGGCCATGGCCTGGTGCACGTTGAGCAGCGCGGTCTTGATCGCCGCGGTCTGCGCCGCGATGTTCGACGAGGTGAAGTTGCTGGTCACCGAGGAGTCGGTGCTGCAATAGTCCGGCCACCACGACGGCGTGAACAGGAAGTCCTCGACGCAGTCCTGCACGATGGAGCCGAAGTTGTAGTTGTTGCCGCCGATCGACACCGCGACCATCGTCACGTTGTGCGTGGCGGCGAAGTTCTGGAGCATCAGCGCTTGGCCCTGGTTGCCCGAGGAGTCGCTGTAGAAGTCGAGGCCCGGCTTGAAGTTCCCGGAGGAGTCGGTGTAGGTGCTGGTGGTGGCGCCGGAGCAGGCCAGGTTCTCGCCGCTGACCCCGCCGCCCAGGTAGATCTCGGCCGACGCGGAGCGATGGCAGCGGTTGATCAGTTCGGCGGTGTTCGTCGGATTGTCGTAGTAGGCGGTCGGGCCGAGGGCGTCGATGAGGCTCTCGCCGTTGTTGGTGTTGCCGGCCCAGCGTCCGGCCTCCCCGGAGATGTAGGAGTCGCCGAGGCTGACGACCCACGGCGCGCCCTGGCCCGGCCCGTCGGCCAGCGCCGGGCTCGCGACCGCGGCGACGCCGGCGGTGCCGAGCGTCGCGATCATCGTAAGGGTGAGGAGGATGCGCAACGGCCGGTGGGATGCGTGGGAACCGTGGGAATGGTATGAACGGTGCGAACGGCGCATGACAGACCTCTGGTGGGTGAACCGGTATGGTCGCAGCGGAACATGCGGAGGCGGGCACGATCAGTGCTCGTGGCACACGATGACAGCCGCAACCGCCGCCATCCAGGCGCGTGGCGGATCCTTTGCCAACCGTCCCACCGACGGGTCAGAACACGGCATTTTCCCTGGAACACGCCGTGTCAGAGGGTGCCGTGTGGCGGGTGTAACCGTCTGCGATAT
>NZ_DASYZI010000275.1:0-6060 GCF_035946395.1 Actinocrinis sp. | reverse complement strand
CGAAGCGCAGGCCCTCCTCCATGGCGATCGGCTGGATCAGCTTGACCGTCATCTCGGTGTTGTCGCCCGGCATGACCATCTCGGTGCCCTCGGGCAGGGTGACCACGCCGGTCACGTCCGTCGTCCGGAAGTAGAACTGGGGACGGTAGTTGTTGAAGAACGGCGTGTGCCGGCCACCCTCGTCCTTGGACAGGATGTACGCCTGGCCGATGAAGTCGGTGTGCGGGGTGATCGAACCCGGCTTCACGACGACCTGGCCGCGCTCGACGTCGTCGCGCTTGGTGCCGCGGAGCAGCAGGCCGACGTTCTCACCGGCCTGGCCCTCGTCGAGCAGCTTGCGGAACATCTCGACGCCGGTGACGGTGGTCGTCTGCTTGGTCGGACGGATGCCGACGATGTCGACGGTCTCGTTGACCTTGACCACGCCGCGCTCGATACGACCGGTGACGACGGTGCCACGACCGGTGATCGTGAAGACGTCCTCGATCGGCATCAGGAACGGCTTGTCGGTCTCGCGCTCCGGCTGCGGGATGAACTCGTCCACGGCGTCGAGCAGGCCGAGGAGCTTGTCGCCCCACTCCTTGTCGCCCTCGAGCGCCTTGAGCGCCGAGACGCGCACGACCGGCAGGTCGTCGCCCGGGAACTCGTAGTCCGAGAGGAGCTCGCGGACCTCGAGCTCGACGAGCTCCAGGATCTCCTCGTCGTCCACCATGTCGGCCTTGTTCAGGGCGACAACGATGTAGGGGACGCCGACCTGGCGGGCCAGGAGGACGTGCTCCTTGGTCTGCGGCATCGGGCCGTCGGTGGCGGCCACGACCAGGATCGCGCCGTCCATCTGGGCGGCACCGGTGATCATGTTCTTGATGTAGTCCGCGTGACCCGGGCAGTCGACGTGGGCGTAGTGACGCGCCTCGGTCTGGTACTCGACGTGCGCGATGGAGATGGTGATGCCGCGCTGACGCTCCTCGGGAGCCTTGTCGATCTGGTCGAAGGCAGAGGCCTGGTTCAGCGTCGGGTACTTGTCGTGCAGCACCTTGGTGATCGCCGCGGTCAGCGTGGTCTTGCCGTGGTCGATGTGGCCGATGGTGCCGATGTTGACGTGCGGCTTAGTCCGCTCGAACTTCGCCTTCGCCACGATGTCCTCCTGTGGACGGGTGCGGTGCCCGCCCGCTCAGGCTGAGCGGACGGGCGCATTAACGGTGGATCGGCTTGGGCTACTCGCCGCGCGCCTTCTTCACGATCTCCTCCGCGATGTTCCTGGGAACCTCGGCGTAGGAGTCGAACTGCATGCTGTAGGAGGCCCGGCCGGACGTCTTCGACCGCAGGTCGCCGACGTAGCCGAACATCTCCGACAGCGGGACCAGGGCCTTGACGACCCGGGCGCCGAACCGCTCCTCCATGGCCTGGATCTGGCCACGGCGGGAGTTCAGGTCGCCGATCACGTCGCCGAGGTAGTCCTCTGGCGTGGTGACCTCGACCGCCATCATCGGTTCGAGCAGCGCGGGGCTCGCCTGGCGGGCGGCCTCCTTGAACGCCATCGAACCGGCGATCTTGAACGCGAGCTCCGAGGAGTCGACCTCGTGGTACGCGCCGTCGAGCAGGGTGACCTTGACGCCGACCAGCGGGTAGCCCGCCAGCACGCCGAACTCCATGGCCTCCTGGCAGCCGGCGTCCACCGACGGGATGTACTCCCGCGGGATGCGGCCGCCGGTGACCGAGTTGACGAACTCGTAGCCCTCGCCGCCCTCGATCGGCTCGATGCCGATGATGACGCGCGCGTACTGGCCGGAGCCGCCGGTCTGCTTCTTGTGCGTGTACTCGACCTTCGGCACCGCCCTGCGGATGGTCTCCCGGTAGGCGACCTGCGGCTTGCCGACGTTGGCCTCGACCTTGAACTCGCGGCGCATGCGGTCCACCAGGATCTCCAGGTGGAGCTCGCCCATGCCGGCGATGATCGTCTGGCCGGTCTCCTCGTCCGTGCGGACCTGGAACGACGGGTCCTCCTCGGCGAGCCGCTGAATGGCGGTGCCGAGCTTCTCCTGGTCGCTCTTGGTCTTCGGCTCGATCGCCACCGAGATGACCGGAGCCGGGAAGTTCATCGACTCCAGCACGACCGGGTGCGCGTTGTCGCAGAGCGTCTCGCCGGTGGTGGTGTCCTTCAGGCCCATCACCGCGACGATGTCGCCGGCGCCGACCGCGGGGATCTCCTCACGCTTGTTGGCGTGCATTCGGTAGATCTTGCCGATGCGCTCCTTGCGGCCCTTGACCGAGTTGAGCACCGAGGTGCCCGTCTCCAGCCGGCCGGAGTACACCCGGACGAAGGTGAGCTTGCCCAGGTGCTGGTCGGTCATGATCTTGAAGGCCAGCGCCGCGAGCGGCTCGTCGTCCGACGGCTTGCGGTGGATGACGGTCTCCTCGTCGTTCACCGCGTGGCCGTCGATCGCCTCGACGTCCAGCGGGGACGGCAGGTACCGCACGATCGCGTCGAGCAGGGGCTGCACGCCCTTGTTCTTGAACGCGGTGCCGCAGAAGACCGGGGTGACCGCGGAGGCCAGGGTGGCGCGGCGGATGCCCGCGTAGAGCTGCTCCATGGTGGGCTCGGTGCCCTCCAGGTACAGCTCCATCAGCTCCTCGTCGGCCTCGGCCGAGGTCTCGATGAGCCGGTCGCGCCACTCGGCGGCGGCCTCGATGTGCGTGGCCGGGATGTCGACGACGTCGTACATCTCGCCCAGCTTCGCCTCGGGGTTCCAGACCAGCGCCTTCATGGTGACCAGGTCGATGACGCCCTTGAAGTCCGCCTCGGCGCCGATCGGCAGCTGCATGACCAGCGGCACGGCGTTGAGCCGGGTCACGATCATGTCGACGCAGCGGTGGAACTCCGCGCCGGTGCGGTCCAGCTTGTTGACGAAGCAGATGCGCGGCACGCCGTACCGGTTGGCCTGGTTCCAGACCGTCTCGGACTGCGGCTCGACACCGGCGACACCGTCGAAGACGGCCACCGCGCCGTCGAGGACACGCAGCGAGCGCTCGACCTCGACGGTGAAGTCCACGTGGCCCGGGGTGTCGATGATGTTGATGGTGTGGTCGACCTCGTCGGTCTTCCAGTGACAGGTGACGGCGGCGGAGGTGATGGTGATCCCCCGCTCCTGCTCCTGCTCCATCCAGTCGGTGGTGGCGGCGCCGTCGTGGACCTCGCCGATCTTGTAGCTCATCCCGGTGTAGTACAGGATGCGCTCGGTCGTGGTGGTCTTACCGGCGTCGATGTGCGCCATGATGCCGATGTTGCGGACCTTTGCGAGGTCGAGCGCGGCGTTCGTGGCCATGGGGGCTCGTCTACTTTCGCGAGTCGGAAAAAGGTGTGTCGGCTGCCAGCGGTCGGCGCTGATCGCTTACCAGCGTGCTGTGGCCGACGCTCACCGCTTCTACGAGCGGTACGCCGCCCATGATTACCGTTGTCACCAGCGGTAATGCGCGAAGGCCTTGTTGGCCTCGGCCATCTTGTGCGTGTCCTCGCGCCGCTTGACCGAGGCGCCGAGGCCGTTGGACGCGTCCAGCAGCTCGTTCATCAGCCGCTCGGTCATCGTCTTCTCGCGGCGGGCGCGGGAGTAGGTGACGAGCCAGCGCAGCGCGAGCGTGTTCGAGCGTCCGGCGCGCACCTCGACCGGGACCTGGTAGGTCGCACCGCCGACTCGGCGGGACTTGACCTCGATGGCCGGCTTGACGTTCTCCAGGGCGCGCTTGAGCGTGATGACCGGGTCGGTGCCGGTCTTCTCGCGGCAGCCCTCCAGGGCGCCGTACACGATGCGCTCGGCGGTGGAGCGCTTGCCGTCCAGCAGGACCTTGTTCACCAGCGAGGTGACCAGCGGAGAGTTGTAGACCGGGTCGATGACGACCGGGTGCTTCGGGGCTGGGCCCTTCCGAGGCATTACTTCTTCTCCTTCTTGGCGCCGTAGCGGCTACGAGCCTGCTTGCGGTTCTTCACGCCCTGGGTGTCCAGGGAACCGCGGATGATCTTGTAGCGGACGCCGGGAAGGTCCTTGACTCGGCCGCCGCGCACGAGCACGATCGAGTGCTCCTGGAGGTTGTGGCCGACTCCGGGGATGTACGCGGTGACCTCGATGCCGCTGGACAGCCGCACGCGCGCGACCTTCCGCAGTGCCGAGTTCGGCTTCTTGGGGGTGGTCGTGTAGACGCGGGTGCACACACCGCGCCGCTGCGGGCTGCCCTTGAGTGCAGGAGTCTTGGTCTTGGTGACCTTGTCCTGCCGGCCCTTGCGGACCAGTTGCTGGATCGTGGGCACTACTACTCCGTATTCCGATCATGCCAAGCCTTCGGCCGTAGCGCCGTACCCTCGCGGGCAGAGCGGCGGCCAGGCGTTCCTCTGGCGAAATTGTTGTGTTGGTGCTGCACCCGGTATTTGCCCGATGTCCGGATTCTCCGACCCACGCGGTCGGGTGTGTCGCGGCTGCCCTCACAGGGCCCGAACCCATTTCCCATGGGTCGCTCCGCTTATGAGAGCTCCGTGCGGTCCCACGCGGGACTGGTCGCGAGTCACATCTGCGTATCCGCAATATGCGCGCGCACGGACAGCCGGGGACACCCCAGGCACAAGGTGAGAGCGTACCGACGGGCCGTGCCTCCGGTCAAAACGACCAGCCACACGGCGCCGACGATGGCGGCATCGGCTGCCTCGCCCACACCCAATTCATTCTCGCATGCCGAGACGCGTGCACAAATTCCTTATCGCACCATCGCACAGCGGCTCCGGATACACCGGCTCACTGATGCGGCGGCGGTGCCTGACTAGCGCTGCTGCTGGCACTGGAACCAGGCCCCGCCAGCCCTGTAGACGTAGCGCTCGGCGAAGTGCTCCCGCTCGGGCCGGGGGACGACGTGGCAGCCGACGGGCTAAGCGACACGGAGTGGCTCGGGGACGCGGAAGGACTCGGCGACTTACTCGGTGCGGCACTGCTCGCAGGGGCTGAACTGGTCTGTACCTGACTCGGGCTCGGGCTCGGCGAAGCGCTGGGCAGCGTAACCGTAGGGGGGCTGGTCGACGGCGTGGCGGTATTGCCGAGGCCCGGATTCGTGCTGGTCGAGCGATCCAGGTTGGCCAGCAAAACCGCGACGCCCGCCCCAATCGCGGCGAGCAGCAGTGCCAGGCCGACCAGCAGCCCCCGGCGCCGCCGCCGCTCACGCTCGGCCTCCAACGCCGCCGCGTCGACACGCGCGGGCCCGACGCGCCGCGGAAGCCCGGTCAGCTCAGCGGGTCCGACCGTCGGCGTGGGCACGATCACCCGGGTCTTGTCCGGAACCGGCTCGACCTGCGGCAGCGTGTCCGTAACACGTTCGGTGGCCGCGTAAGGTCCGAAGCGCTGCTCCACCGCAGCCGCCGTCGGCCGCCGAGCGGGATCCGCGTCGAGCATCTCCACAAGCACCGCGACCATCTCAGCCGGGACACGCGCCTGCCGCAGCGGCTGCTCATCGAGCGCACGAGCATCCTGCGCCCTGAAGTCAGGCGCTGAGCCGACAGTCGCCTCCCACAGCAGGAACCCAAGCGCGTACATGTCGTCGGCAGCTCCCGCAGGCAGCCCCCACCCGACCTGATCGCCCCGTTCGCTCTCTCCCCCCGCCATCACCCCGACTCGCGCCACCTCGACCTGTACCGTCTCGACCTGCACCGCCTCGGCTCGCGCTACCTCACCCGCCCCTCCCGCCCCCGACTCTCCCTCACCCGACTCGCCCCCGTCCGGCTCTCCCCGACCCGGCTCCCCCTCACCGCCTACACCAACGTCACCCTCAACACCACCATTTCCAACATCCACGCCACCGCCCACGACAGTGTCAGCGCCCCAGCCCTCACCTTCATCCCCCTCACCTTCGCTCCCCTCATCCTCGTCCCCCGCCGCACTGAGCCCCGCGTCGAGAATCTTCACCCGCCGGTCATCGTGAATCGCGACGCTGTTCGGCCCGAGTGCGCCATGCACCAGCCCGACCGAGTGCAACGCGGCCAGTGCCCCGCTGATCTGCCGCCCCCAGTCGGCGGTACGCGACCAGGGC
>NZ_DASYZI010000274.1:0-3618 GCF_035946395.1 Actinocrinis sp. | reverse complement strand
CGGTTGTTCGGTCAGTTACACGATTGCCAGCGACTGGGGCACTGGCTTCAGCACCAACATTGTGATCACGAACCTGGGCAGCCCGATCACTTCCTGGTCCTTGACCTGGAGTTTCGCGGGTAACCAGACGGTCACCCAGCTGTGGAACGGCAGTTACACGCAGTCCGGCAAGAACGTGACCGTGACGAACCTGTCCTACAACGGGTCGATCGGCACCAACGGCACCACCAGCCTCGGATTCAACGGCGCCTACACCGGCACCAACGCCGCCCCCGCCAGCTTCGCGATCAACGGCACCACGTGCACCGGCACCGTGACCGGCAGTGCCAGCCCGAGCGCCAGCCCGTCGCAGTCCGCGTCGGCCAGCCCCTCGCCCTCGCACTCCGCCTCGGCCAGCGCGAGCGCCTCGGCCTCGCCGAGCCCGAGCGCCAGCAACACCGGCTGCGGAAACTCCTGCCCGCCGCACGTGGCCAACCCGTTCCTCGGCGTCAGCTACTACCTCAACCCCAACTACGTCGCCGAAGTGCAGGCCCAGGCCTCCGCTGACGGCAACAAGGCCTCCGAGGCCAAGGTCGGCACCTACCAGACCGCCATCTGGATGGACCACATCGGCGCCATCGCCGGCGACAGCACCCACACCGGTCTGCAGGCCCAGTTCGACAACGCCGCCACTCAGGCCGCCTCGTCGAGCCTGCCGGTCATGATCGAGGTCGTCATCTACGACCTGCCCGGCCGTGACTGCGCCGCCCTCGCCTCCAACGGCGAGATCCCGGCGACCGCTGCGGGCCTGACGCAGTACGAGTCGCAGTACATCGACCCGATCGTCGCGATCGAGGGCAACTCGAAGTACAGCAAGCTGCGGATCGTCAACTTCATCGAGCCCGACTCGCTGCCCAACGCCGTGACGAACAAGAGCCTGTCCGCATGCTCCACCGCCATCCCGTACTACGAGACCGGCATCGAGTACGCGCTCAGCCACCTGCACGCCATCGGCCCGCAGATCTACAACTACATGGACATCGGCCACTCCGGATGGCTCGGCTGGCCGAACAACATGAGCGGCGCCGGCCCTGAGTACGCCAAGGTCGTCAGCGCCTCGACCGGCGGCTACGCCACCGTCGACGGCTTCGTCTCCGACACCGCCAACACCACCCCGGCCGACGAGCCGTTCCTGCCGAACTCCACGCTCAGCGTCGGCGGCCAGCCGCTGGACTCGGCGAAGTTCTACCAGTACAACCCGTACTTCGACGAGCACCACTACGACGAGGCGATGTACAGCGAGTTCACCTCCAGTGGCTTCCCGTCGTCGATCGGCATGGTCATCGACACCTCCCGCAACGGCTGGGGCGGCTCGGCCCGGCCGACCGCGCTGAACTCCAGCCCGACCACCGTCGACACCTACGTCGCCGCCAACAAGACCGACCAGCGTCCGTTCCGCGGCGACTGGTGCAACGTCAACGGCGCCGGCATCGGTGCCCGCCCGCAGGCCAACCCGTACGGCTCCGGTGACCACATCATCGCCGACGTGTGGATCAAGCCCCCGGGCGAGTCCGACGGTGACTACCCGACCGCCTCGCACACGCACGGCGACCCGCACTGTGACCCGAACGGCACCCAGACCGACGGCAACGGCGGCACCTACCCGACCGACGCGATCCCGGGTTACGACGTCCCGGCCGGTAACTGGTTCGCCTTCCAGTTCCAGCAACTGGTGACCAACGCCAACCCGGCGATGTAGTAACAACGTCCCGACCGGCTAAGGCAACTCCGACAACGCCTTAGCCACCGCAGGAAACGTTGCCCCCGGCCCCAAGCCGGGGGCAACGCGCGTTACGCGCACATCAGCAGGCCGCACGCACGCCACAACCAACACCCATCCGCCCTACACCACAGCGGCCACCAAGCGCCCCGCCGCACCCGCACCGCCACCACAGCGTCAACGCCGCCCGCCCCCGCCTGCCAGCCGACGCGACACAGCTCAGCCCTCGACGTGCGTCGCCAACCTCGCCAGCACCTGCTCGTGAATGCGATTCAGCGCCTTCGGCGCGAACGTCCGCTCGAAGAACCCGCCGATGCCACCCGCCCCGTTCCACACCGACTCGACGGTCACCAACGACGTGTCAGCCTGACCACTCACCGTCCACGTCACCCGCATCGACGAATTCTCATCCGCCTCCACCAGCGTCAACGCAGCAGGCTGCGACACATGAGCCACCACGTCGCGAGTCCGCTTCTCCGTGGCCGCGAGGCGCCACGACGCGACCGTCCCCGCGCCCAGCCCGCCCTCACGCACCGTGTACCCGCTGTACTGTGCCGACAGAATCTTCGGCCGGACGGTCGCGTAATCAGCCAGCGCTTCGAACACCGTCTTCGCCGGAGCACCGATCTGACGGCTCGCCACCGCTCGCACCTGCCCCATAACGCCAGCTCCTCACCCTCACACAGTCACAACGCGATACCGAGCCCCCACCCTATCCCGCAGCTTCCCGGCCGCCAGGCACAGCCTCACCAAGCACGAACCACCGCCGAACCGCATTAACCAGTGAACCCGTGAAACCGGTGAAGCAGGTGAACCGCGTCAACGGTCGTCCGGCGCGCTCCCGTCACCACTCGGCGCATACTGATCAGGCCTTTGCTTGCCACCCGCCGTAACGGGGCAGACACTGCCCCCACTAGGTCCTTGGGGAGGACAACCATGGCCACAGGGTCACGCACCCGCACCTCAGCGGCCGTCGTCGCAGCCGCCGCCATTCCGCTGATCGTCGTTATCGCGCTCGGCAACCAAGCGCTACAAAGCTGGCGGGACACCCGCGCCGGCAGCGGCAACCACTGGATCGCCGACCTGTTCCAGCCCTTGGCCCTCGCCGGATGGCGCTTCAACCCCGGTTCCGGCCCCCACTCCACCGCACACTGGCTCGCCCCGCTCGTCTTCAACGTCGTTCTCGTCGTGTTCACGGCGCTGCTCGCCATCGCGGCCGCCTACAACCGTGGACGCATCGCCATGCTGTTCGGCGTCTGGGGCGCCGTCACCCTTGCCGGAGCCGCAGCAGGCCTGGCCAGCGCCCCCTTCGCCTACTCCGGCGTTCCGAACATCGTCACCGCTGACACGTACCGCGACACTCTCGCCGAAGGAATGCTGCTCGGCTTCTTCATCGGCGTCATCGCCGGGATCATCGCCGCCCTGTTCGCCGGCGGAAACGGCTCCGACCAGAGCAGGAACGCCGTCCAAACGACAGCCGCCGAACCTTCCCCCGGCTACGACGAAACTTGGCCGCTCAGCGGCTGAGCCCTGATCCCCAGCCCAGCCAACCCAGCAGCCGCACCCGCCTGCGACACAACGCACGCCAGGCAGGTGCGGCTGCCGCGTAAGGGCGCACGGGCACGTAAGGGCCGCGACACGGCCCCACATTCACAGGCCTCAGTCACTCCATCCAGGCCGCACCACGACCCGCACCGCAGTCACAGGTCAAAGCAGGATGCGTAGCACCGTCCCCAACTGCTCATAGTCACGCTCGCAGTTGTAAAGCTGCGCAGACACGCGCAGCAGCGCCTGACCTCCCCAGACGTTGATTACCGTTTCGATCCCGAACTCGTCGGCAATCCGATCACGCAGCGCAT
>NZ_DASYZI010000273.1:0-10870 GCF_035946395.1 Actinocrinis sp. | reverse complement strand
CCGTGCAGTGTGCCGGACAACACGACCAGCGCCGCGTACACCCTGCCCGGCTCCACCGGCTCCACCGTCTCCACCTGCGGGATCGCGCTGAAGGTGCCCAGTGGGTTCGTGCCCTGCGACACCGTGCAGCCCGCCCAGAACGTTCCGCGCAGCGCGACGACGGTCGTGCTCAGCCCATCGGCGCGCACTGCCCAGGCGGCGCCGCCGGCCACCTGCGGCCTGATCGACTCGTCGAGCGCCAGCGCCCAGCCGCCGAACCGCAGCTTCCACGGGCCGGGCTGTTCGGGCCACTGCCCTCCGAGGTCGTCCGCGCCGTCTGCCCCATGGGCGTCCGCCGCGCTGGGAACGCCCGCGCCGTCCGCGCCGACCGGATCGACCCGGGCGAGCCGCACCTCCCACGGGCCGTGCAGCAGTGACGCGGTGGTCAGCCACGGCCCGACTTCGAATCCGTCCTCGCCGCGCCACCGGTGCGGGTCGTTGCGGATCGGGCCGGTCCCCTGCCACCAGTGCGTGCGGTGGCGCGAGACCGCGCGGCCCGCCTCGATGCCGAGCGAGAGCGCCGGGGAACGGTGCGAGACCCTGCCGTCGGCGGTGATCAGCGCGACGTGCGAATCAAGCGGATATGAGTTCCCGTATTCGGGCGCCGCGTGGGTGGCGTACCCGTGCCGCGCGTATCCGGGCACGTCGATGACGAGGTGATCGGTCGCCGCGTGATCGCCGCCGTGCTGAGCCACCCGTACGATGCCGTCCTCTCTGGTGCCTGACACGATCCAGCCGAGCTTGGGCAGCGCGAACAAGACGTCGCCGGTCTCGATCGGCAGCGGTTCCGCCGCCGCCGTCCACACCGGATGGTCCGGTGGCAGTACGAGCCCTGCGAAACCCTTGCTGGCCCAGTAGGGCGAGGCGCCGCCGGAATAGGTCTCGCGCATCGTCTCGAACGGCCGGTGCCAGCCGATCGACAGCAGCCCGGCCTCGTCGAAGCAGCCCGCCTCGACGAAGTGGTTCGCCACGGCGCTGGTCAGCCGCCGGGTTCCGCCGGGCGTCAGCGGCGTGGCGTCGAACAGCTCCCCGGCCCAGAACGGCGCGAGCATCGCGAACCGGTACGTCAGGGACCTGCCGTGAATCAGCGGCCTGCCGCCGCCGCCGATCAGCCGCCGCGCGTTGTCCAGATAGCTGCGCAGCCGCTCGCGGTAGCGGTCCAGCAGCCCGGGCTCCGCCTGTTCGCCGGAGATCCGGCAGTACCAGAGCGGGTAGAACTGCATCGCCCAGCCGCTGTAGTAGTCGAAGTTGCGCAGCTGGCCGGGCCCCGGCTCGCCGTCCGAGTACCAGCCGTCGCCGGCGTACCACGCCTCGGTCCGCGTCAGGGTGTGGTCGATGTCCTCCTGCCGCCACGGGCCGCCGACCGAGCGCAGGAAGGCTTCGGTGACCGCGCGGAACCAGGTCCAGTTGTTGTCGGGCGTCTCGGTGCCGAGCATCGCGCCGAGCCAGTCGACCACGTTGCCGCGCACCCGGTCGTCCAGCCGGTCCCAGATCCACGGCCGCGACTCGTGCAGCGCGATCGCGATCGAGGCGCACTCGACCTTCGCCTGCCAGACGTCGTCCTGCGCCGGCCAGCGCTCCGGCGAATCAGGATCCGTACCCGCCGCGAGCCCGGCCGCGTACCACTGCGCCAGGCCCTGCGGGTCGCTGTCTCCCGAGCGGGCCAGCCGGAATCCCGCCAGCAGGAAGGTGCGCGCGTAGCCTTCGAGCCCGTCGCTCCACCGGCCGGAGCGGCTCTGCGGTCCCGGCAGGTGGATCAGCGCGTGGTTCGCCGTCGCGAACGGGCGCACGGCGGCGAGCGCGCGGTCGGCCAGGCGCTCCCAGTCTGCGCGGCTCCAGTTCACCGCCCCGGTCGGCATAGTCGTCTCATCTCCGCTTTGCACGGCTCAAGTCCATCAGCGACCTGAGTCTCTGGCTAGTGCCCAACCGGTGATTCGGCTGTTTCGGGTACGCGGGAACCCAGAGGGCGTTCGAAGTGCACTTCGAACGCCCTCTCAGGGCCGGACCCACGCCAACGCGCCTTCGAGGGCGAAGGTCGCGGCGCCGAGGCTCACCGGGTTGTTCGGGATGGGGCACAGCATGATCCGGGTGCTCTCCAGCGGGCGCGGCAGCGCATGCTCCGCGATCGCTTCGCGCATCCCGGACAGCAGCGCGTCGGCGAGCCGGGTGGCCACCCAGTTGCTCAGCACGATCACCTGCGGATTGAGCAGGTTGATCAGGCTGCCCACTGCGACGCCTAGATAGCGCGCGGTGCGCCGCACCGTCTCCACGGCGACCGGGTCGCCCTTTGACAGCGCCCTTGCCAGCGCGTCGATCGTGTCGAAGCAGTCTTCGAGCAGCATCGGAGAGTCCGGATCGATATCACGCAGGGTCTTGATGATCCCCGGCGCGCCGACGTACGTCTCGACACAGCCCATCGCCCCGCACTTGCAGGCCCGGCCGTCCAGCTCCAGCAGGGAGTGCCCCCACTCCCCCGCGGTGTTCGTCGCGCCCCGGTAGAGCGTGCCGCCGATCGCGATGCCCGCGCCGACGCCCTTGCCGAGGGTGACCACGACGACGTCCTGGCAGCCGCGCGCCGCGCCGAACCAGAGCTCGGCGACGGTGCTCGCCATCAGCTGGCTGTCCAGGTAGATCGGGAACTCCAGCCGCGCCGCCAGCAGTTCGCGCAGCCGCACGTCGTGCCAGTTCCAGTTCGGCGCGTACACCGAAAGGCTGCCCTCGCGCTCGACCAGGCCGAGCATGCTCACCCCGACGCCGAGCACCAGCGACGGCGCGATCCTGGCCCGCTCCAGCACGGTGCGCACCCCGGACACGATGCGCCGGACCACCTGCTCCGGTTGCAGGTCATCGGATGTAAGCGGTTCCACGGCGCGGTCCAGGGTCCGCAGTTCGAGGTCGAACAACTCGACGTCCACGCGCAGCTCGCCGACGTCCACGCCGATCAGTGCGCCGCCGCCGGCGCGCATCGCGATCAGCCCGCGCGGCCGGCCGCCCTCCGAGTCCTCGTATCCGACCTCGACCAGCACCCCCCGGTCGAGCAACTCGCCGACCAGATTCGCGACGGTGGCCAGGCTGAGGCCGGTCACCGCCGCCAGTTCCTGCCGGGAGACCGGCGACGAGGCGATCACGTGCCTGAGCACCTCGTTGCGGTTGCCCCGGCGGATATCGCGAGACGTGCGCTTCACCAATGCGTCGCCCCCTTTGACTGGCGTCCCGCGTCCTGACGGATGGTGAGATCTTAGCTCTCGCCGGGCCTGCATACTGCCACTACCAGCACATCAGCGACGATCGGCAGAAAATTAGTTTGTCTTTCGAATTGTGAGGTCATCCTCGCCATTACCTATGCTCAGGACGACACACGTGTCTCGGCAGACCTTACGAAGCCATGACGCCGGAACGCACGTCGCGCCACCGCTTCGCCTGCCCGCATAGCGTGAACCCATGAGGATTCTGGTCACCGGCGCGGCCGGATTCATCGGATCGCACGTCGTCGAGGCGCTGCTCGCCGCGGGACACGACGTGATCGCGTACGACGCGCTGCTCCCCGCCGTGCACCCGGATCCGCGACGGGCCCGCGCCCGGATTCCGTCCGGGGTCGAATTCGTGCACGCCGACGTCATCGACCCGGTCGCGGTCGCCACGGCGCTGCGCGGTGTCGACGTGGTCTGCCATCACGCCGCGATGGTCGGCCTCGGCGTCGATCTGGACGACGCGCCGCAATACGCGAGCCGCAACGATCTCGGCACCGCCGTGCTGCTCGCCGCGATGGCGCGCGCATCCGTCTCAAGACTCGTACTCGCCTCGTCCATGGTCGTGTACGGGGAGGGCCGCTACGACTGCGCGCGGCACGGCCGGGTCGCGCCGGGCCCGCGCGCCGCGGTGGACCTCGCCGCGGGCCGTTTCGAGCCGCCGTGCCCGCACTGCGGCGCGCCCCTCGGGCCCGGCCTGGTCGACGAGGACACCGCACTCGACCCGCGCAACGTCTACGCGGCGACGAAGGCGGCCCAGGAGTTCCTCGCCACCGCGTGGGCGCGCGCAGCAGCGGGAACCGTGGCGCTGCTGCGGTACCACAACGTCTACGGCCCGCGCATGCCGCGCGACACCCCCTACGCGGGCGTGGCGGCGATCTTCCGCTCCGCACTGCGCTCCGGCAGGCCGCCGCTCGTCTTCGAGGACGGAGGCCAGCGCCGCGACTTCGTACACGTACGCGACGTGGCGTCCGCGAACGTCGCAGCCATCGAATGGACGGGGAAGGCGGATCCCGGCGCGGGCCGCGCATTCAACGTCGGCAGCGGCACGCCGCGCACGGTCGGCGACCTGGCCGCCGGGCTGTCCGCGGCGACCGGCGGCCCGGCGCCCGTGGTGACCGGCGATTACCGGCTCGGCGATGTGCGTCATGTGACCGCGTCGAACCTGCGTCTGCGCACCGAGTTGGGTTGGCGGCCCGCCGTGACCTTCGCCGCAGGGCTCGCAGAATTCGTCGATCCTGCTCAGTGATGCCCGACTAGTGATGCCTACGCAGTGATATCTACTAAGTGATACCTACCCAGTGACACCTGTCAGTGATGCCCGCCGCCACCGTGACCGCCGCCGCTGTGACTTGAATGTCCCGCGCTGTGCGCGGCGTCCACGGCGGCGCTCATCGCGGCGTGTACGGCGGCGTCGGTCGCTGCCCTCATCGCGGAATCCGTCACCGCCCTGGTCGTCGCGTCGACGGCCAGGTCGCTGATGGCCGCGGTCGCACGCAGGACGTCGGCGCCGACCCGCTCACCGCGGGTGGCCTGCTGCAACCGCTTGCGCAGCGCGCGGTTGGCAGTACCTGGATACAGCACGGTGGAGAGCCCTGCGGCGTGCGCCAGTCCGGCCAGCGCACGCCCCCGTGGGTCGTCCATGGCGGCGCCGGAGGCCACGGCGTCGATTCGTGCCTTGATTCCGGCTTGGCGGCCGGGTTCCAGCACGACGAGGTCCGTGACGGTGAAGAAGCGCAGGAACGGCCGCGGGGTCCGGCGGATCGCCCGCTGCTCCGTCAGCACCCCGAGATAGTCCGATCGCAGGCCTTTGCGCACCGCCTGGACCCACGCCCTGGCGCGCGGCGGCCTGTCCTTGGCCGCGATCGAGGCGAGCGCCTCGTCGAGCAGCCGATCGCCGGTCGGCCGCGCGTCGAGGACCAGCACGCGGTCGCCCTCCATCACCACGCGCCGGGCGAGGGCCAGTTCGACCAGGTCCGCACCCATCAGCGCGTAGTCGAGCCGTTCGGAAACCCGCAGCTGCCGACGCTGGGGGTCGATGGCGAGCAACAGCAGATCCGCCGCGAGAGTCACGAGACGACGATAGGCCGCGCACCGCCGCAGAGGCGGTTTCGACAGGGATTTCGCATGAGGGTTTCCCCGCCCGCAGGCTGAGACTCCGCGGAGGCGTTCCGACACCGCCGGCCGTCGGCGGCTATCAGTGATCGAGTGCGGGCCGGCCGCCGACCGGCACCGGCAGGCGTACCTCGAAGCGGCAGCCGCCGACGACGTTGCGCACGTCCACCTCGCCGGAATGCGCCTCGACGATGCCGCGCACGATGGCCAGGCCGAGACCCGCCCCGGCCAGCGGCTCCGGCGTGCGCGCCGCGGTGCCGCGCCATGCGACCTCGAAGACGCGGTCGAGATCCTCCTCCGGGATGCCGCCGCAGGCATCGACGACCGCGAGCACAGCGCGCCCGTCGCGCTCGGTCGCCTCGACCCGCACCGCGCCGTCGCTCGGCGTATGCCGGATGGCGTTGGCGACCAGATTCGTCAGCACGCGTGAAAGTTCCCTGGGATCGACGCGCACGGCCAGCGGCGTGCGCACGTCGGCCTCAAGCAGGACGCCGCACGCGCGCGCGAGCGGGTCGGCGCCGATGACCGCCTCGTCGACCAGGTCGGTGAGCGCGACGCGTTCGAGGGTGAGCCGCAGCGCGCCGGCGTGGATCCGCGACATCTCGAACAGGTCGTCCACCATCGCGGCCAACCGGTCCACGGACATGCGGATCTGGGTGTGGTAACGCAGCGGGTCGGTGGCGACTCCGTCCTCAAGGGCCTCCGCCATGGCGCGCAGGCCCGCCAGAGGCGTGCGCAGATCGTGCGAGACCCAGGCGACCAGTTCCCGCCGCGAGCGTTCGAGCGCGCGCTCGCGCTCGCGGGACTCGGCAAGGCGTGCCGCGGTCGTGGCCAGCTCGCGCCGCAGGTCGTCGAGTTCCGCGGTGGCCAGCGTGGCCGTGCGGTCTTGTCCGGGTTCCGCGTCGCCGAGCGCCCGCAACGCTTCACGCAGTGCGCGGCTGTCCGCGGTGACGCCGCGGGCCAGCGGTATCGCCATGGCCATCGCGACGAGCCCGGCGGCGATGCAGACCACGAGCGTGACGCCGAAGTCGTGCTGGGAGAGGAACATCGCCTGGGCCGCGGCGAGCACTCCGGCCGCCATGGCGAGCACGGTGAACGTCGCGACCGCGAACAGCTTCAGGCGCAGCGAGCGACCGCGCAGGACGCGCAGCAGGGCCAGGCCGATCACGCCGACGCCGATGGCGCTGCCAGCGCCGGTCAGCACGATCAGGAACAGATCGCTCACCGGCCGGCTCCCCCGTCGGCGCTGGCCGCACCGGGCTCCTGCGGGTCCGGCGGATCGAGCCGGTAGCCGACGCCCCAGACCGTGACCAGCAGCCGCGGCTGCGCCGGGTCCTGCTCGATCTTCTCGCGCAGCCGGCGCACGTGGACGGTCACCGTGGACTGGTCGCCATAGTCCCAGCCCCAGACCAGCCGCATCAGCTCGGTGCGGGTGAAGGCCTGGCCGGGGTGCGCGAGCAGGAAGGCGAGCAGGTCGAACTCCCGGCCGGTCAGCGCGAGCGGGACGCCGCCGCGGGTGGCCTGGTGCCCGGTGACGTCGATCTCCAGGTCGGCGACCCGGCGCAACTCGGCGGCCTGTTCCGGAACCCCGGCGGCCTGCCGGGCGCGGCGCAGCACCGAGTTGGCACGCAGCGAGAGCTCGCGGGGGCTGAACGGCTTGGTCACGTAGTCGTCGGCGCCGAGTTCGAGGCCGAGGATCCGGTCGTGCTCCTCGCCGCGCGCGGTCAGCATGATGACCGGCACCGGGCCGAGGCGGCGGATGCGCCGGTAGACCTCGAAGCCGTCGAACCCGGGCAGCATGAGGTCCAGGACGACCAGGTCGGGCCGCTTGAGGTGGGCGGTGGCGACCGCGCTGGGCCCGTCGGCGGCCAGCCGCACCCGGTGGCCGCAGCGGCGCAGGTAGGCCGCGACCACTTCGGACACGGTGGGATCGTCGTCGACGACGAGCACGTCAGCGCTGGTTTCCATTGCCACCAACTCTAAGCCTCGGCGCCCTCGCGGTGTCCGGACGCGAGGCGGCTTCCTCGGTCCGTAAGGATTCGGGACGGCTCCAAGCGCAGCGGCGGCGAGTCCATCGCGGCTGATTACGGTGCTCTTACGGCCGGGCCCGCAAGCTGATCTCGGAGCGAGAGCGCTGCCACGGTATGCGCTATGAGATCCACAAGGCTCGCACCCACGGACACAGCCGTGGACTCACCTGCGCTCACACACTCGCCCAGCGCAGTTTCATCAAGCAACGCAAGCACGGCTCCTTCGTCAAGCACAGCCTCTTCGTCAAGCACAGCCCCGGCCGCGGCAGTCTCACCCGCGTCCGCAGCACCGAACGTGCTGCGGCTCATCCGGCTCATCGCACTCGTCCTCGCGCTAGCCGCGCTCACCGCCGTGCTCGCCGCGCGCGTTCACATCTCCGACCCTGCACAGAACGTGGGCTGGCCCGCGATCCGGCTGCTCGGCGCGGCCTGGCTAGCGTTCGCCGTCGCGGTGTGGCTGGTGCGCAAGGTGTCCGCACGTAGCGCCGTCGTACTCATCCTGCTCGGCTGCGCGGCCGCCGGGCTGGCGTCCGCGTCGTCCCATGAGCACACCAGCGACGACCTTTACCGCTACATCTGGGACGGCCGGGTCCAGGCGGCCGGCATCGATCCGTATGCTTATGTGCCCGCCGCGCCGCAACTGGCCACGCTGCGCGACCCGTTCCTCTGGCCCGATCACGTCAAGTGCATTCCGCCGGACACCGCGAACCCGGACGGCGGCCTCGTGCTCCCCGGCTGCACCTTGATCAACCGGCCTGCCGTGCACACGATCTACCCACCGGTCACCGAGGCGTATTTCCTGGCCGTGCACGAGTTGTCGCCGCCGGGCAGCCGGTACAAGCCGGTCCAGCTCGCCGCCGTCGCGCTCGCGCTGGCGACCACGATCGCGCTGCTGCTCGGGCTGCGCGCGCTCGGCCGGGACCTCAGACTCGCGGCGCTGTGGGCCTGGTGCCCGCTGGTCGCCTACGAGAGCGGCAACAGCGCGCACGTCGACGTGCTCGCCGCGCTGTTCACCGTCGGCGGGCTGGTGTTCCTCGCCAGAGCCCACCGAAGAGATCCCAGCGCGACGAAACGCACGTCGACAAGACAGTACGTGATCGGCGCGATGCTGCTCGGCCTCGGCGTCGGGGCGAAACTCACGCCCGCACTGGCCCTGCCGGCAGTGCTGCGCCGCCGACCCGTGCTCGTCGCGGCAACGGCGGCCGGCGCGTTCGTGGCCGTATACCTGCCGCACGTGATCGCGGTCGGGATGAAGGTAATCGGCTACATCCCCGGCTACATCCACGAGCAGGGTTATTCCAACGGCGGCGGATTCCTACTACTCAACCTGTTCCTGCCAGCCGCGTGGACCAGCGCGGCAGCCGTGCTCATCGTGGCCGCGGCAGGACTCATGGTGTTGCGTTACGCGGATCCGGCCCAACCGTGGCGCGGAACGCTCGTACTCACGGGTATCGCCCTGCTCGTTACGACGCCGCCGTTCCCCTGGTACGCGATCTTGCTTGTCGCACTGGTCGCGCTCGATGGCCGTATCGAATGGCTCGCGCTCGCCTTGGCCGTCTATCTCTCGACGATCGGCAACGCTTCGGGCATCGACGGGGTCACGTCGGCGCGGCTGAGTTATGGCCTGGCAATGCTCTGCATCCTCACCGTCAGCGGTCTGCGTGCCTTTCACAGAGGCCATCTTCACAGGAGGCTGTCATGAAGCTCGTCGATGTCGTCCTGCCCTGCCTCGACGAAGCCGAGGCGCTGCCTTACGTCCTCGGCCGGATGCCGGAGGGCTATCGGGCGATCGTCGTGGACAACGGCTCCACGGACGGCTCCGCGCGGATCGCCGCCGAACTCGGCGCCATGGTCGTGACCGAGCCGCGGCGCGGCTTCGGCGCCGCCTGCCACGCCGGACTGGACGCCGCGACCGCTCCCGTCGTGTGCTTCTGCGACTGCGACGCCTCGCTCGATCCGCGGCAGCTGCCACGCGTCGCCGAGCCGGTGCTGGCCGGCGAGTCGGACCTCGTCCTGGGGCGGCGGATGCCGGTCACCGCCGGGGCGTGGCCGCCGCACGCCCGCATCGCGAACCGGCTGCTGGCGTACCGGCTGCGCCGCGCGGGCGTCAACCTCAGAGATCTGGGTCCGATGCGCGCGGCACGGCGCACGGAGCTGCTCGGCCTCGGCGTCGCGGACCGCCGCTCGGGCTATCCGCTGGAAACCGTGCTCGCGGCGGCGCGCTCCGGTTGGCGCATCACCGAGACAGAGGTCGACTACGCACCGCGTACCGGCAGGTCGAAGGTGACCGGCACGCTCACCGGCACCGTGCAGGCCGTGCGCGACATGAACCGGGTGTGGAAGCAGGCGACCCGGTGAGCAGCCTGATAGTCATCGCGAAGGAGCCGGCGGCGGGCCGGGTGAAGACCAGGCTGTGCCCGCCGTTCACCGCGGCGCAGGCCGCCGCGCTCGCACGCGCCGCGCTGCTGGACACGCTGGAGGCGGTGCACCGCACGCCGGCCGACCATCGAGTGCTGGTTCTCGACGGCGAGGCCGGGGACTGGCTGCCGCAGGAGTCGCGGAACGGATTCGTGATCCTGCCACAGGTACCGGGGGCGCTGGACGTGCGGCTCGCGGCGGCGTTCGCGGCCGTGGCCCGGATCGATCAGGGTCCTGCGCTCCTGGTCGGCATGGACACTCCACAGGCGTGCGCCGAGTTGCTGAGCAGAGGCCTGACGTCGCTGGTGACGGGTGACGCCGACGCGGTGTTCGGACCGGCGGCAGACGGCGGATTCTGGACGCTCGGACTGCGCGAACCGGGACACCGGCGAGTACGTGGGCTGCTCGTCGGTGTACCGATGTCGCACGCTGACACCGGACGGATCCAGCACGAGCGTCTCGCCGGCGCTGGTCTGCGCATCAGCATCCTGCCGACACTTCGTGACGTGGACGAGGCGGCGGACGCGCGGGACGTGGCGGCGCTGATCCCACACAGCCGCTTCGCGAGCCTGGTGCGCCACACGGTCCCCGGCGACGGCGGAACACCGACCGAGCCGGCCGCGACGGCGACGTGGAGCGGGCCGGTATCGTCAGGGTACGAACGCGCACTGTGGCAGTCCCTTGCCGACGAACGTGACGACGACGCCCGCAGTCGTTCCGCCCGCACGACAACCGCGCCGATCACGCTGACGTCCGACGGCGGCGTGGTCTTCCACCTCGACGTGGCGAAGTACATCGCCGCGCCCGACGCGACCGACATCGCGCTGCTCGACCGGTGCACCGGCCCGACGCTCGACATCGGCTGCGGTCCCGGACGGCTGGCCGCCGAACTCGCCAGGCGCGGAGTCCCGTCGCTCGGCGTGGACGTCACGCCGGTCGCGCTGCTAATCGCGCGGGCCGCCGGAGCGATGGCGCTGCACCGCTCGGTGTTCGACCGGCTGCCCGGCGAGGGCCGCTGGC
>NZ_DASYZI010000272.1:0-1549 GCF_035946395.1 Actinocrinis sp. | reverse complement strand
AGCGTTATGCCGGAGATCGGGTGCCGGATCGGCACCCCGGCGCACGCGAGATCCTCCAGGTTCTCCGCGTAGTGCTCGTGGCCGAACACGTGCATGGGCCGGCCGCCCTCCAGCGCCGTGCCGATGCCGTTGGTGCCGACGAACTCCTCGGCGTAGCTGAAGCCGGGAGCGAGCTGGACGCTGTCGAGATGCCGGTCGAGGTCGTGATCGGCGACCAGCCTGCTGAGTACCACGCCCGAGGCGTCGGTGAGGATGACGCTGATCGGCTGGCCCTCCAGGTGCTCGCGCAGGTGCCGGAGCACCGGCAGGGCGCTGCGGGTCAGCGGGGTATCCAGGTCAGGATCGCCGCTATACGCCAGGTCGATACGGTCCGCGGCGACATTCCAGCGCTTCGAGCGCCACCACGACGCCAGGATCGTGTCGCGCACGTGATTGGGGTCGACCGTCTCCGCGGTGAGGAACCGCTCCCTGGTCTCCGCCAGCCGGGGGCCGTCGGTCAAGGCCGGCGGGCGCGCTGCTGCAGGCGACATACCCCCTCCTTGCCTCCCGTGTCGCTCTCGCGGGTGGCGGGCTCATCCCGCGGGGTGGCGTCCGAGGTTTGCGTCGTGCGTACAACGTAACAAGAGCGTAACCCGCACCTGTCTCAAGTTGAGACCGCCAGTTCCGCTCTGCACATATTGGGTGTATCGGCTGGGAGGTACCCGCTGCCTAGGAGGTACCCCATGGATCCGCCAGGCGAACCGCAGCACGAGACCTTTAACCCGTGGAGCATCGTGAACCTGGTGTTCAAGCACCTTGCCGACCAGGGCCTGCATCCGATTCTCGGCGAGGCCGGCGATCCGGGCGCTCCCGCGGCCGAGCTGCTCAGGTCGCTGGGCATCCAGCCGGCCGCCGAGGGGAATCTCGAGATCTCGCGCGAAGTCCGGCGCCATCTGGCCGAGATCCGGACGGCGGTCTTCGGCGACGGCTAGCCGGCCAGGTTGTCTCATGTTGAGAGCTCCGTTCGCCCAGGTCCGCGGTGTGATTCAGCTCACAGGCAGTTTCCGGCCGTGCGGAGTCGCAGGTCCCCGGCGAGATCGGGCGTCGGCGCCGGGGACACGATCACGGAGGCAGGCAGGCTGTCTCAGCCGGCCCGAGTGTAAGGAAAGGGGTGGCGATGAGTCGCCAGAGCGTGGCCAAGGCCCACCAGAAGATCCAGGAGCTCGCCTGGGAACCGCTCTACCACGAGCCGGTGTCACAGTACGGAACCGATTACACGTTCGAGAAGTCGCAGAAGAAGGACCCGCTCAAGCAGGTCCTGCGGTCGTATTTCCCCATGCAGGAGGAGAAGGACCACCGGGTCTACGGAGCCTCCGACGGCGCCATCCGCGGCAACATGTTCCGGCATGTACAGGAGCGCTGGCTGGAGTGGCAGAAGCTGTTCCTGAGCATCATCCCGCTGCCCGAGATCTCGGCGGCGCGGGCGATGCCGCTGCTGTTCCGCACGGTGCCCAACCCCGAGCTGCACAACGGCCAGGCGATCCAGATGATCGACGAGGTCAGGCACTCG
>NZ_DASYZI010000271.1:0-35983 GCF_035946395.1 Actinocrinis sp. | reverse complement strand
TTTGAACGCGCGAATCGCCATGTCGGTGGCGTTGTGGTACATACCGGCGGCGTCGGGCTGTGGCTTCCAGCCGGTCTGGTACAGGTTCAGCGTGCGACTGGTGTCGGCGTACTTGCCGTCCGGCGTGACGGTCAGGTAGTTCAGCTGGACCAGACGGCGCTGGATGTCCGCGACCCGAGGGTCGGCCGACGTCGTCCAGTAGATGGTCGAGAAGCTGGCCACCACGCTCGGGCTCGGGCTTGCGATGGCGCTCGCCGATGTGCTTGCCGAGGCGGACGCGCTGTGGCTCGGGCTGGCGGAGAGGCTCGGCGACGGGGACGGGCTCGGCGTCGGCAGCGGCTTCGCCGACGGCGAGGGGTGCGGCGTCGGGCTGGGCGAGGCGGGTCTGGTCGGCAGTGCGGTCGGTGCCAGCGGGTCCATGGAGTTGCCCGCGTTTATCAGCACCAGCGCCGCACCGGCGCAGGCGGCCAGCAGCGCGGAGATCCAGACCGCGGTGGGCAGCTTCGACTTCTTGCCGCTGCCGCCGCTGTGCCGGGGAGACGGCGCGGGCGGAAGCGGCGGTTCGTCGGCACCGGCCGACGCGGCGTGCACGTCGACTCGCCCTTTGCTCCGGGCGGCCGGGACGGTCGTGGCCGGGTTCCGCAACGCGGGGACGGTCACCGACGACGGCATGACTACCGGCGGTCCGCTCGGCGAGAGCTGCACGGTTGGCACGTTAAAACCAGCCGGCAGATTGCGCCCCGTGGGCGTGGGAAGACCGGTGGGACCTGTCGGCACGGGCACCGCAGCCGCCGGAATCCCGGCTATCGAGGTCGACGCGGCCGGGGGCGGCGGCAACGGCGTCATCGGGGCCGGCACGCCGTCGAAGACCAGCGGACCGCTCGGCGCTGCCGGTATTCCCGGAATTCCCGGAATTCCCGAAGCGGACACTCCCGGGGCGAGCAGGGCTCGAATGGCGTCGACGTCGATCGGTGCGGTCGCGTCAACCGGATTGGTGGGCACCAGTGCCACGGACGGCGCGGACGGCTCGACCTGCGGGTCGGCATCGCGCCGGAATGCGAAGGCCTGACCGGACGGCTGTTCGCCGCTCGGCTTCACCGAGGCCCTTGCTTCGGGTAACTGGGGAGCGTCCACTGATCCTCAACCTGGCGGTGGTGTTGGGGACACACCTGGTAGTCGCCCGGACGTTATCGCATTCAGGATATCTTCCGTAAGCCGATTGGGTGGGCGAACGCGGCGTGACGGGGTGTGAGTCCCGCTCTTCGAACTCGGCCGGGACCGCGGCGCGCGGTCGGCCGGCGCGCGGCGGTGGACGAGCCTACAGTCGCACGCAAAGCCCCGGCCGAGTTCCGCAGAGCCTGTCGATACAAGTTCGAAGAGCCGTGAACGCCGTCTAGGACGCTCGTGCGCGGTGGTAACCTGAACGCCATGTACGCAGTACGCCTGCTCCTTACCGGGCCGCGCTGAGAGCGAAGAGACCCGATCCCGGGCTCCTCAGCGTGGCGACCCCTCCTGTGCGAGGGGTTTTCGCTTTTTTCGGGCGGTCTCGCGCCCGAAGCATTGGCGCAGCCAGGCGCGTCTCGCGCCTGCCGATCCGGTAGTCAGGACAGACACTCCCGAGGGGATCCCCCAATGAGCGAGAGCACCAAGCCCGGCTCCTTCGACGAGCCCGCGTTCCGCTACACGGCGGTCATGGCGGGCGCGATCGAGGCGCGGTGGCAGGCGTACTGGGCCGAGCACGGCACCTTCGAGGCGCCCAATCCCAGCGGCGAACTGGCCGGCGACGGGCCGGTGCCGCGGGAAAAGCGCTACATCATGGACATGTTCCCGTATCCGTCGGGCACCGGGCTGCACGTAGGGCACCCGCTGGGCTTCATCGCCACCGACGTGTACGCCCGCTACCAGCGGATGCTGGGCCGCAACGTGCTGCACACGATGGGTTTCGACGCCTTCGGCCTGCCCGCAGAGCAGTACGCCGTGCAGACGGGTACGCACCCGCGGATCACCACCGAGAAGAACATCGAGCGCTACCGGGCGCAGATCAACCGGATCGGGCTGGCCCACGACAAGCGGCGCGGCGTGGCCACCACCGACGTGTCCTTCTACCGCTGGACGCAGTGGATCTTCCTACAGATCTTCAACTCCTGGTACGACCAGGACGCCCGCCGCGCCCGGCCGGTCGCCGAGCTGGTCGCGCAGTTCGAGGCCGGCACCAGGGCCACCCCAGACGGCCGGCCCTGGTCCGCGCTGACCGCGGGCGAGCGGGCCGACGTGATCGACGGCCACCGGCTGGCGTACATCTCCGAGGCCCCGGTCAACTGGTGTCCCGGGCTGGGCACCGTGCTGGCCAACGAGGAGGTCACCGCCGACGGCCGCTCGGAGCGCGGCAACTTCCCGGTGTTCAAGCGCAAGCTGCGCCAGTGGATGATGCGCATCACCGCGTACGGCGACCGGCTGCTGGACGACCTGGACCGGCTGGACTGGCCCGAGCCGATCAAGCTGATGCAGCGCAACTGGATCGGCCGCTCAGAAGGCGCGCGGGTGCGTTTCCCGATCGATGGCTCACACATCGAGGTCTTCACTACGCGCCCTGACACGCTGTTCGGCGCGACGTACATGGTGCTGGCCCCCGAGCACCCGCTGGTCGAGCAGATCGTCACGGCTCAATGGCCTGAGGGCGCCAAGGACGCGTGGACCGGCGGCGCAGCGACCCCGGCCGAGGCAGTCGCCGCGTACAAGGCACAGGCCGCGGCGAAGACCGAGGTCGAGCGGCAGACCGAGGGGCGGCAGAAGACCGGCGTCTTCACCGGCGCGCACGCGACCAACCCGGTCAACGGCGAGCCGGTCCCGGTCTTCGTGGCCGACTACGTGCTGTGGGGCTACGGCACCGGCGCCATCATGGCCGTTCCCGCGCACGACCAGCGCGACTTCGAGTTCGCCCGTGCCTTCGACCTGCCGATGCGGATCGTGGTCTCGCCGGGCGAGGGCGCGTCGCCGGACGTGGACGAGTGGACCGAGGCCTTCGACTCCTACGACGCGCAGTCGGTCAACTCGGCCAACTCCGAGGTCTCGCTGGACGGCCTGGTGGTTCCCGAGGCGAAGAAGCGGATCATCGCCTGGCTGGAGGAGAGGGGCCACGGCACCGGCACTGTCACGTACCGGCTGCGCGACTGGCTGTTCTCCCGGCAGCGCTACTGGGGCGAGCCGTTCCCGGTCGTGTACGACGTCGAAGACCCGTCGCACGCGATCGCGCTGCCCGAGTCGATGCTGCCGGTGGAACTGCCCGAGATCGACGACTACTCGCCGCGTACCTTCGCCCCCGACGACGCGAATACGGAGCCGAACCCGCCGCTGGCCCGTGCGGCCGAGTGGGTCGAGGTCGAGCTGGACCTGGGTGACGGCCGCGGCGTGCGCCGCTACCACCGGGAGACCAACACGATGCCGCAGTGGGCCGGTTCGTGCTGGTACTACCTGCGCTATCTGGACCCGGCCAACGAAGAGCGCTTCGTCGACGCCGAGGTGGAGAAGTACTGGATCGGGCCGCGTGACGCCGCAGACGTCGGTGGCGCGGACCTGTACGTCGGCGGCGCCGAGCACGCGGTGTTGCACCTACTGTACTCGCGCTTCTGGCACAAGGTGCTGTTCGACCTGGGCCACGTCAGCTCGGCCGAGCCGTTCCGCAAGCTGTTCAACCAGGGCTACATCCAGGCGTACGCGTACACCGACGAGCGCGGCGTATACGTGCCTGCGGAAGAGGTCGAAGAGGTCGACGGCGTCTACTACTTCGACGGCACGAAGGTCAATCGCGAGTACGGGAAGATGGGCAAGTCGCTGAAGAACTCGGTGACGCCCGACGAGTTCTGCGACACCTACGGCGCGGACACGCTGCGCGTCTACGAGATGTCTATGGGACCGCTGGAGGTTTCCCGGCCGTGGGAGACCAAGGCGGTGGCCGGCTCGTTCCGCTTCCTGCAACGGGTTTGGCGCAACATCGTGGACGAGGAGACCGGGCAGGTCCGGGTCGCCGACGCCGAGCCCGACCTGGCGACGCTGCGCGCCCTGCACGCCGCGACCGCCGGGGTCCGCGAGGACTTGGACGACCTGCGCTTCAACACCGCCATCGCAAAACTGATCGTGCTGAACAACCACCTGACCAAGCTGCCCGAGGTGCCCAGGCCCGTCGCCGAGGCGCTGGTGGTGATGGTCGCGCCGATCGCGCCGCACCTGGCCGAGGAGCTGTGGAGCAAGCTGGGGCATCAGGACACCGTCGCGTACGTGCCGTTCCCGGTGGCCGATCCGCAGTACCTGGTCACCGACGAGGTCACGTGCGTCGTGCAGGTGGCCGGCAAGCTGCGGGACAAGCTGCAAGTGCCGCCGGACATCAGCGAGGACGCGCTGCGCGAACTGGCTCTGGCGACCGAGGGCGTACAGCGGGCGCTGGACGGCCGTGCGGTACGCACCGTGATCGTGCGCGCACCGAAACTGGTGAACGTCGTCCCCGCATAATCCTCGGCTCGGCCTTCGGTAACCCCTCGTTCACCTGCGATGAAACCTTCAGGCGGCGCGTGGAACTCCTCGCGCCGCCGAGGGTCACGGGAGCGTTCCGCGGTACTAGAGTCTCCGGGATGACGGACGGGAACCTCGGACTCACCGGCGCCGCCGCTGCGATCAACGTCCTGGTGTACGCGTTCTTCGCCGTCGGCAGCGTCGCGCTCGCGGTGATCGACGCGCGTGACAAGATCCTGCCGAACCGGATCGTGTTCCCGCTCTACGGCATCGGCCTGGCCGGGTTCGGCATGATCACGGCGGTGCTGCACGACGCGCACGGTGTACGCCACCTCGTCGCGGCGCTCGCCTCCGCGGCGGTGCTGTTCGGGCTCTTCTATCTGCTCGCGATGTTCGGCCCGATGGGGTACGGCGACGTTAAGCTGGCCGGCGTCATCGGGCTTTACCTCGGCTGGCTCAGCCTTCCGACGGTGTACGCGGGCGTGCTGCTCGGCACGTTCAGCGCCGCGCTGGTCTCGATGATCGTGGTGGCGACGCGCAGCGCGCGGCACCTGACGTGGCGGCACCTCGAAGTGGCGTACGGGCCGTACCTGCTGTTCGGCGCCTGGGTGGCGATCCTGCTCAACCTGCTGGGCTGATGCCGGGGCACCGCTGGTGTCGAGGCGCTACTGTCCGACGACCGTCTGGATCTCCTGCACGCGGACCGGGTTGTACTGCGACCTGACCGGGCCGATCTGCCGCGTCCAGCCGGGCTCACCGGTGATCGGATCGCCGCCCCACGTCACGTTCCACATGCTGCTCTCGTAGACCGTGTAACTCGCGGACGTGGACTTGAGGAAGGTGAACCTACAGCCGGACCTCAGACTTCCGTCGCCGTTGAAGTAGCAGGTCACCGAGGACGGCGAGGTCGGGCCGCTGGAGCTGAAGGTGACCGACCTGGGCGTCGCGTAGACGGTGCTGCTCTGGCCGGTGGCGGGAAGCGTCGCGGTGGCGGCGTACGAGTGGAAGCCGTTCGCGCCGGCGCCGTTGGTGATCAGCGTCGCCAGGTTCACGGTCTGCATCGCGTTGAGCCGGGGGCTGAAGTTCGGCCAGCCGGGCGCGACGAGCGTATTGGCCGCGGCGTACTCGGCGAGCAGGTTCGGGTCCATGACCGGCGCTCCCGCCGACGCTCCGTCGGCAAGCCAGAACCACTCCTCGTACTGGTTCGCGACACCCATGGCCGACTGGACCGCCACGTAGTCGCCGTAGCCGGCGTCAGGCGTGCACGCGATCGCGTACCACTTGCCGCCGCCGAGGCCCTCGTTGTATGGCGGATTCGTCAGCCCCACGCCCGCGTCCACACCGTGGCCGTAGTAGTAGAGCTGCTCGAACGCGTTCTTGATGTCGGGTTGCAGCGCGTTGTCGTAGAAGGCATAGACCTGCGCCATGTACGCAGCGAAGCCGTCCGGCGTGTACGCCGCACCGACGCCGTAACCCGTGTTCAGCTCAAGCCAGCACTTCGGCGGACTCCAGCCGGAGGGGTAGTACGGCGAACCGCCGCCCGAGTACACGCTGCCGGTCAGTTCGATGTGCGTGGCGATCCAGAAACCGCCGCCTCCGCCGATGTCCGCGCGCGCGCCCGGCCCGGCCGCGCCGGTCAGGCCGATCCCGGCCAGCAGCGCCGCGGAAGCCGCCCACCTGGTCAGCTGTGCTCTCGTCACATGCACGACTGCCTCCCCACCAGAGACGAAACGTACACGATGGCCCACGCTCCGTGGGCGTCCTTCTCGAACGCCGTGTCCCACCACGAGTAGGCCGCCGTGCCGGTCGCGACCGCACCGGTCTTCCGCCCGGTCTTGAAGCTGACCGGCTGCACCTTCGACGTGTCCTGGCAGAAGAACACGTCCGCCACCTTCCCGGTGAACCTCACGCTGAACCCGTAGAAGCGCACCGTGCCGGTCGGCCGCTCGCCGGCCCGCGTGAACGTGTCGATCATCGAGTAGAGGTTCCCGCGGGCGAACGACGTCGTAAGGCTTTGATAAAGACTGTCCTTCGGCGCGTTGCGGGAGACCGCCTGCTCGTAGGCCATGAGCATGTCGTGCGTCCGCGTCAGCAGGCCGTCCTTCGCCGGGTCTCCGGTCGGGTCGGCCTGGATGTCGACGACGTAGTCGGCCGGGATCTGCGCCGCGCCCGACGCGGTGGCTGTGCCCGCGCCGCCGGACGACCCGAGCGCTCCGCCTGCCGCGGGCAACGCCGCAGGCGGCTGCGAGCCCGTGGTCCCACAGCCCGCGAGCGAGGCGGTGAGGGACAAGACGGCGCCGGCGGCCAAGATGCTGAGCGTGGTGCTGCGACGGTGCATGCGTTCCCGTCCTTGGACCGGCGTCGCTGGGGCGGCGGCCCGTGGCACGATGTTGACAACTCGGCTACGGATAGTACCGGCCGGGGTAATCTGCGGGTAGTCGCAGAAGGCGGATTTAACCGAATCTTTTTTGACCGGGCCGCAGAAGTCCGGCAGCGGCACCGGGATCAGGAGAAACGTTGTCGGAACGCCACCCGAGAGGTCTGTTCTTCACCGTCACCACACGGGTACTATCAGCATCCGATCCGGGCCGGCAGATACCACACGACCCTTACGATCCGAGTGGCCGGGGGGCCTGAAATCGTGACGAGCACCAACGACAACGGCGCACCGCCGAGTTCAGGGGGGTGGAAGCCCTCCGGGCCGACCGTGACCGCACGCCCCGCGCCGGCCATGCCACCGCCTCCGGCGAACGTGCGGGCTCCCTCCACGCCGCGCGACCGCAAGCCGGCGCTGGCCGCGCTCGGACTGCTGCTGGTGCTCGTCGGGGCGCTCGCCTCGGTGTACATCCAGCAGCAGGCGAAGAACCGGGTCGGCGTGGTCGAGATCGTCAAGCTGGTGCCGCAGGGCAAGTCGATCACCGCGGATGACGTCAGCGAGCTGATGGTCGCGGCGGACCCGACCATCAGCTACGTGACATGGGACCAGGCCCAGGCCGGGGCGCTGCGCGGCTACACCGCGCGCACCGACCTGGTGGCCGGCACGCTGCTGGTCGGCCAGATGCTCACCACCGAACTGCCGTTGGCCCCCGGCCAGGAGGTGGTCGGCCTCTCGCTCAAGGACGGCCAGTACCCGGTCGGGATCCAGGTCGGCGACACCGTCAGCGCCTACTACGTCTCGAACAAGAACGACGATAAGACCGGCCAGCAGTACCTGATGGACGGTTTCAGCACGCAGCCGATCGTGGCGAACGTGCGGGTGTACGACGTCGGGCAGGCCGGCACGAGCGGCGACATCGACATCTCGCTGGTGCTCGACCAGCAGTACGCGAACGACATAACGCAGGCCGCCTCGGGCACCAACCTGGTGCTCGTCTTCGACAAGCACACGCAGTAGCCGGGCAGATCATGGCGCTGATCGTCGTCGCGGCGGACAAGGGCTCGCCCGGGGTCACCACCTCAACGGTGGCCCTCGCCGCCTCCTGGCCGCGCCGCGCGCTGGCCGCCGAGTGCGATCCGCAGGGCGGCGACCTGATCTACCGCATGGTCGCGGACCACGGCGGGCCGCTCGACCCGAACCGGGGGATGCTCTCGATCGCCATCGCGGCGCGCCGCGGCTTCGAGGCGCACAGCCTGCCGGAGCACGTCCAGAAGATCATCGGCGGACTGGAGGTCGTGGTGGGCCTGGCCTCCGCCGAGCAGGCCGGCGCCGTCTCGGGGCACTGGCCGCAGCTGGGCCGCTGCTTCGACCACTACGGGGCGATCCCGTACGGCGCGGACGTCATCGCGGACTGCGGCCGGGTCGGCCCCGACTCGCCGACGCTGGAGCTGATGCCGTACGCCTCGCTCGTGCTGCTGATCGCCCGCACCGACGCCGAGCAGGTGGCCCACGTGCGCGACCGGGTCAACGGCCTGGCGAACCGGCTGCACGGCACTCAGGGCTCGACCGCCTCCGTGGCCCGCCCGCCGATCGGCGTCGTGCTCATCGCGCCGCCGAAGGACGCGCGGCGGGTGGCGAGCCAGGTCGGCGAACTGCTGTCGGTGACCGCGGGCGGCGGCGAGGTGCTCGGCGTCATCGCGCACGACCCGGACGGCGCCGCCGCGCTCAACGGCTGGGGCCGGGGCCGGGTGGACAAGTCGCTGCTGATCCGCTCGGCCCGCGACGTGGCGCAGTCGGTCGCCCGCCGCTACGGCCTGAGCCGGGTGGGTCAGCCCGCGCCGCCGCCGCGGCCGAGCCAGCCGGTGCAGCCGGGACAGGCGGTGGGGGCCTGATGGACCACGGTCTCGTCAAGCGGCTGCGCCAGGAGGTCGGCGACCGGATCGCCGAGCAGCGGCGGCTCGACCAGATATCCGGCCTGCCGCCGATGACCGGCGAGGACGAGCGGCAGTACGCCCGCGCGGTGATCGGCCAGGTGCTCGAAGAGCACGCGCACATGGAGGCCAACTCCGGGCGCACCCCGCCGAACGCCGAGGAGGAGGAGGCGCTGGCCTCCGGCATCCACGCCGCGCTGTTCGGCGTCGGCCGGCTCCAGCCGCTGCTCGACGACCCGGAGATCGAGAACATCGACGTCAACGGCTGTGACCGGGTCTTCCTGTCCTTCGCGGACGGCCAGGAGATCCTGGGCGAGCCGGTGGCCGAGACCGACGAGGAACTGATCGAGCTGATCCAGATCCTCGGCGCGTACTCGGGACTGTCCTCGCGTCCGTTCGACTCGGCGAACCCGCAGCTGGACCTGCGGCTGCCGGACGGCTCGCGGCTCTCCGCGGTGATGGACGTCACCCGCCGGCCGGCGATCTCGATCCGCCGCGCCAGGCTCGGCAAGGTGTTCCTCTCCGACCTGGTCGGCAACGGCACGATCGTGCCCGAGCTCGGCTCGTTCCTGTCCGCCGCGGTGGCCGCGCGCAAGAACCTGATGATCGCGGGCTCCACCAACGCCGGCAAGACCACGCTGCTGCGCGCGATGGCCAACGAGATCCCGTCGCACGAGCGCCTGATCACCGTGGAGCGGGCGCTCGAACTGGGGCTCGAACAGTTCCCCGAACTGCATCCGAACGTGGTGGCCTTCGAGGAGCGGCTGCCCAACTCCGAGGGCCTCGGCGCGATCGGCATGGCCGAGCTGGTGCGTCGCTCGCTGCGGATGAACCCCTCGCGCGTCATCGTCGGCGAGGTGCTCGGCGACGAGATCGTCACGATGCTCAACGCGATGTCGCAGGGCAACGACGGTTCGCTGTCGACCATCCACGCCAACTCGTCCATCGAGGTCTTCAACCGCATCTCGACCTACGCGCTCCAGGCGAACGAGCGGCTGCCGATCGAGGCCTCGCACATGCTCATCGCGGGCGCGATCGACTTCGTGGTGTTCATCGAGAAGCGCAACGACTACGTGCGCGGCGGCACGCTGCGCCGGTTCGTCTCCTCGGTGCGCGAGGTCAACGGCGTGGACGGCAGGGTGCTGTCCTCCGAGGTGTTCGCGCCGGGGCTGGACGATCGCGCGGTGCCGCACTCGCCGATCGCGTGTCTCGACGAACTGGTAGCGCACGGCTATGTGCCCAGCGGATTGTGGCGGTGATGACACGGTGAATCCCTCCGAGCTGTTCACGCAGGGCACCGCCCTGGCCATCGGCGCCGGCGTCGTCATTGGTCTGGGCCTCGGGCTGGCCGTGGCCGGACTCGTCGGCTGGCCGACGAAGCCGAAGGACCCGCAGAGCGTGTCCCGCGCGCAGGCGCTGCGCAAGAACGGCCAGCGCCTCGTCATCGCGCTCGGCGCCGGGCTGCTGGTCGGCCTGGCCAGCCAGTGGCCGGTGCTCGGCATCGGCGCGGTGGTACTGGTGTTCTTCTGGAACAAGCTGTTCGGCGGTGCCGCTGCGGAGAAGCTGGCGATGCGCAGGATCGAGGCGCTGGCCATGTGGACCGAGTCGCTGCGCGACACGATCGCCGGCGCGGTCGGCCTTGAGCAGGCGATCCCGGCGTCGGCCCGCGGCGCGGACCCGGTGCTGCGCGAGCACCTGGCCGGGCTGCTCGACCGGCTGCGCGGACGCATGCCGCTCGGCGAAGCGCTGCAACTGCTCGCGGACGACCTGGACGACCCGTCCGCCGACCTGGTCATCGCGGCGATGATCCTGAACTCGAAGCTGCGCGGGCCGGGCCTGCGCGAGGTGCTCACCGCACTCGGCAAGTCGGCCCGCGAAGAGGTGGACATGCGCCAGCGGGTCATCGCCCAGCGTGCCGGCACCCGCCGCTCGGTGCAGATCATCATCGCTTCGGTGCTCGTCTTCGTGCTCGGCATGGCGCTGTTCAACCGCGGCTTCGTGGCGCCGTACGGCAGCGCCCTCGGCGAGGCGGTGCTGACCGGCGTGCTGGCCCTGTTCGGCGTCGGCTTCTGGTGGCTGCGTCGGCTGGCCAAGGTCGACTCGCCCGGCCGGTTCCTGCTCAAGTCGCAGACTGCCGACCCGTCCCAGCCGCAGGGGCAGCTGCTCGCGGTCGATCCGACGATGATGTCACCGGGGGCGCGCTGATGCTTATCCAGGTACTGATCGGCGCGTTCACCGGGTTCGGGCTCTACATCGTCGTGCGGGCCCTGGTCCCGGCGCGGCCGGGCGCGGCCGCGAAGGTGGCCCGGATCGACGCGCTGCGGGCGCGCGGCCAGTACGGCGTCCCGGCCGCGCAGCCGCACTCGCTGCGGGAACGGCTCGGCTGGAGCATCGCCGACTTCTACGCGCGCCGGGGCTGGGAGCAGCACTCCGTGCGCGCCGACCTGAGGCTGCTGGAGCGTCACTGGCAGCAGTTCCTGGTGACGAAGGTGGGCCTGGCCGCGGTCGGTTTCCTGATCGGGCCGCTGCTGTTCGGCGTCACCTGGCTGTGGGGCTTCCACCTGACCCCGCTGGTGCCGGTCTGGCTGGCGCTCGGCTTCGCGGGGCTCTTCTTCATCCTGCCGGACCTGGAAGTGCGCCGGGACGCCACGGCCAAGCGCGAGGACTTCCGCCGCGTCGTCGCCGCGTACCTGGACCTGGTGTCGATGAACCTGGCCGGCGGCCGCGGCCTGCCGGAGGCGCTGATGTCGGCGGCCGAGGTCAGCGACGGCTGGGCGCTGCGCCGGCTGCGCGACTGCCTGACCGACGCGCGGCTGGCGGGCGTCCCGCAGTGGACCGCGCTCGGTGACCTCGGCACCGAACTCGGCGTCAAGGAACTGACTGATCTTGGGGCCGCGCTGAACCTGGTCGCCGACGACGGAGCCAAGGTGCGCGCCTCACTGTCCTCCCGCGCCGAGACCATGCGGCGGCGGGAGATCGCTGAGATGGAGGGCAAGGCCGGCGCGCGCTCCCAGTCGATGCTGGTGGCGCAGATGCTGCTGAGCGCCGGATTCTTGGTCTTCATCCTCTATCCGGCCACGGTCCGCATCTTCCAGCTGAGCTGACCGCGGCACCAACCAAGGAGGGAACTGCGATGGGCAGACTGTTCGGCGGCGACGCGGCGTTGCACTACGCGTGGGTGAACCTACGCGCCCGGATCGCTCGCGTCCGTTCCGGCGAATTGGAGCGAGGTGCGTCAGCGGTCGAGTGGGTGGTGATCTCGATGATCGTGGTGACCATCGTCGCGATCGTCGGCTTCGTCATCTCGCAGGCACTACAGAACCGGGCGGCGAACGTGAGCACCTGCATCGCCGGTGCGAACGGCAGCAAGAACGGCTGTTGACACAGTGAACGGGCACGGGGGCGCTCGACGCCGCCGGGACGCCGATCGCGAAAGCGGCGTCTCGGCGATCGAGTTCGTCATGCTCACCCCGATCCTGTTCTTCCTGATCTTCGCCACGGTCCAGTTCGCGCTCTACTTCTTCGCCAGGCACGTGGCGATCGCCGCGGCGCAGGAGGGCGCCCGGGTCGCCCGTGCCGAGGCGGCGAACCCGGCCGAGAACTGGTCGGCCGACGCCAAGAGCAAGGCGAACGCGTGGATCAGTCAGCTGGCACCGAGCCTGCTGAGCGGCTCGCGCGTCGTCACCTCGACGAAGGGCACTCGCGGCGCGGACGGATGGACGGTGTCCGTCACGGTCACCGCGACCGTCCCGTCGCTGATCCCGGGCACGACCATGCGCGTGAGCGAGACCAGCAGCGGCCCGATCGAACAGTTCATCCCCGACAACTAGTACACCCGGCTCCGGCAGGCCATGACATTACACGTAAGCCCGGCGGACATCCGAGCAGGCAGGCGCGCAATGAGACGACCCCGGTGGGAGGGCGGCCGCGAGGCGGGAATGTCCGCCCTCGAAGTCGTGCTGCTCGCACCCCTTGTCATCGGTTTCGTCATGTTCCTGGTCACCTTCGGTGTGCTGGTCGACGCGCGCGGGACCGTGCAGGGCGCGGCCCGCGACGCGGCGAGGGCGGGCTCACTGCAACGTGACGACAGGACCGCCAACACCACCGCGCTCGCCACGGCGCTGGCGGATCTCGGGAACACCTGTAGCGGGGGGAGGCCGACCGTGGTCCAGGTGAATCCGATCACGAAGACGGCCCCGTACAACGCGTTCGCCCCCGGCCAGCTCTACACGATCAAGGTGACGTGCACCGTCTCGCTGGGCGGGCTGAACTGGTTCAGGATCGCCAACAAGACGATCGTCAGCTACTCTGCCGCGCCGCTCGACACCTTCCGCCGGACCAACTGATGCGTGCACCCGCCTATCTCAGGACCTTGCGCCAGCGCCTCCGGCGGCCGCGCGGCGAGCGTGGCTCGTTCACCTTCGCGGTCGTCTTCTGGGCCCTGATGGCCATGATGCTCGCGGGCCTCGTGGTCGACGGCGGCCTTTCGATCACCGAGCGCCAGCACGCCGGCGACATCGCCGAGCAGGCTGCCCGCGCGGGCGCGAACGACCTGGATCAGAACGCCCTGCGCGCGGGTAGGTACCAGCTGGCCCAGGACGCCTGTGCTCAGGCCACGGCGGTCGTCACCGCGTCAGGGCTCGCCGCCTCGGCGGTCACCAGCTGCAACCCCGACGGAATACTGAGGTTGGCCACCGGCCAGGTCGTCCCCACCATGACCATAAGGATCCGGATCAGGTACGCACCGATACTCATCGGAATGTTCTACTCCGGACAATTCATCGCCAACGCCGCCGCCACCGCCCATCCCCAGCCGGGGACCTGAGTCGGAGAGCGAGGGAAACGCCATGACTCCGCCCACGAGCGCGCCCACCCGGCCGAAGCAGGGGAAACAGGGTTCGCAGGGTTCGCAGGTCGAGGGCTGGCCCGCGCAGCCGCGGCGGATCGTACGCCGCCGCACCACGGGGGACGTGTTCAAGGGGCTCGGCGCCTTGCTGGTCCTGGCCGCCCTGCTCGGCGCGATCCCGTTCGCGCTGGTGCGCTACATCGGCTGGCCGCTGCCGCACCACCTGCCGTCCGCGCACTTCTTCAATCAGGCGATCACGCCGCAGGTGCTCCTCGACGGCTTGGCGGTCATCGTCTGGCTGGCGTGGGCACAGTTCGTCGCCTGCGTCGTGGTCGAGTTCCGGGCCGCGGTGCGCGGGATCGGGATGCCCACGCGCGTGCCCGCCGCGGGGCCCAGCCAGTTCCTCGCCCGGCAGTTGGTGGCGGCGCTGCTGATGATCACGGCGTCGGCGGCCTCGTTCGTGCCCAACCTCGCGCATCTGGGTCCTGGCTCGGACGCCTCACCGTCCGCCGCGGCGCCCGTGACGGCCACCGCGGGCCCGTTCCCGCGAGCACAGCACCCTGCGATCGCGCCGCATCCCGCGGCCGCCGTCGGCGATCACAATCTCCCGGCGCTGCGCGGCGAGTCAGGGCTAAGAGTCGCCGGCGACTCGACCGCGCTGCTGTCGGCCGACGGCACGAAGCTCTATCGGGTCAAGCCGCCGCTCGGCCGCCACCACGACACGCTGTGGGAGATCGCCCAGCGCCATCTCGGCGACGGCCGCAGGTACCGGGAGATCTACGAGCTCAACAAGGATCGGGTGCAGCCGGACGGCAGCAAGCTGATCAACGCCGCGCTGATCCGCCCCGGCTGGATCCTGATGATGCCGGCCGACGCGGTCGGCGGCGATCTGGTCGTGGAAACCGCGCCGACCGCGCCACCCGCGCCGGCGCCCACTTCGCCCCAGAACCTCAGCCCGGTCCAGCCCGGCGGCATCCAGCCCGGCCCAACGCAGCCCGGTCCAACGCAGGGCGGCGGCCCATCCCAGGGTGGCTCGACTCAGGGCGGCGGGTCATTCCAGGGCGGCCCATCCCAAGGCAGCACCGTCCAGACCGGACCGGCTCACGCCAGCACGATCCAATCCGGCCCAGTCCAGCCGAGCGGGGTGCAACAAACCGGGGCACGACTCGGCGCCGGCAGCACGACCGCTCCATCAGCCCTGACACCGGTGCCTTCCAGCGCGCCCCCCGCCATCACGCAGCCGCCGATCAAGCAGTCCCCAACCAACGAGCCCCCCGCCGAGCAGCAGAGTCAGCTCTCGACGGAAGCAGCAGTAGCACACAGCGTGCCGGAACTGGACACCAACACCACACCGGCCGCCGATACCCCGAGCACTGATTCAACGAACACCGATTCAACGAACGCCGTCACCCCGAACGCTGCTACCTCAAACGCCGCTACCCCGCGCGCCATTACCCCGAACACTGACAAACAGGGCACTGAGGTAGCTCTTTCGGCCGCTCTTCCGGTCACCGCTCCGGCCACCGTCCCAGCCACGGTCACCCAGTCCGCCGACGAACTGGCCAGAGTCGCCACCGCCGCAGTCGAAGCCGCGACCCCCGCGACGCCCACGACCTCCATAACGTCCGCGACCCCCGCGACCCCCGCGACCCCCGCGACCCCCGCGACGTCCGCGTTCCCCATAACCCCTACGGCCTCCACGACTCCCGCGACATCCGCGTCCGCCCAGCCCGCCCCCGACCAGACGTCGTATGAGCAACAGGTCTCCACCCAGCCCACCTCCGACGACACTTCCGACACTGCATCCGCCCAGACCTCGTCCGCCAGCCATTCCTCGCCCGACCAAACCACCACCCTCGCCGGTGCCGCACCTGCACCCGCACTCGTGCCTGCGCCCGCACCCGTGCCTGTGCATCAGGACACGACGACGTCCACCGCACGCGATGGCGCCCGCTCCTCCTCCCACCGCGGCTCCCACTCGCCCGAGGAGAGTCAGCCCCCGTCCACCGAAGACCGCGTGCTGTACGGCCTCGCCGCGTCGCCCCTGCTGGCCGCCGGACTGCTCAAGGCGATCGGCCGGCATCGGCGCCGCCAGCTGTGGAACCGGGTCTTCGGCCGCCGTCCGGTCACGCCGAACGGCGACGGCGCCGTGGCCGAGGAGTCGATCCGCGTCGGCGCGAGCGAAGTCGAGGTCTGGTTCCTCGACCTCGCCCTGCGCGGACTGTCCGCCGGGCTCTCGGAGCGCGGCCGGACGGTCCCCGCCGCGTACGCGGTCAGGTTGCGTGACGAAGGCATCGAACTGCTGCTGAACAAGCCGGTCGCGCCCGACGATCCGGCGGTGCAGCCCCCGGCTCCGTGGTTCACCGCCGGAGACGGCCGCTCCTGGAACTTCCCCCGGCCCGGCATCGTCGACGTGGACGCGCAGGCCGCGCACCGCCGCTTCGCGCCGTACCCCGGTCTGGTCACCATCGGCGCGCATGGAGCCGACCGGCTCATGATCGACCTCGAAGAGGCGCGCGGCCTCATCGGGCTCGACGGCCCGCCCGAGATCCGTCGCGCCGTGCTCGCCTCCCTGGCCGTCGAACTGGCCACCAACTCCTGGTCTGACCGTATGACGGTCACCCTGGTCGGCTTCCCCGGCGACCTGACCCCACTCGCCCCGGCCCGCGTGCGGCACGTGCGCACCCTCGACGAGATCCTGCCCAGCCTGGAGATCGAGGCCGTGGAGCGGGCAAAGGCGCTGGCCGCCGCCGGGCTCGACTCGGTGCTCGACGGCCGCTCGCGGGCCAACCAGGCCAGTTCCTTCCCGCCGCACTTCGTGCTCATCTCCGAGGAACCGCACGCTGCGATCCTGGCGCGGCTCGCCACGATCGCCACCACGCCCGCGCGCCTCGGCCTAGGCTTCGTCGTCGCCGGTGAGGACGTCGGCGCGACCTGGCAGCTGACCGTCGCCTCCGACCGCCGGATCACCGCCCCGGCGCTCGGCATCGAGGCCCAGGCACAGTTGCTGCCCGAAGAGCAGTACGCCGCGGTCCTCGGCCTTTTCCGCGCTGTCTGCGACATCGAGGGCACCGACGTCACCGCCAAACCGGCCCACCAGTCCGTCGGGTACAGCGGGCCGCTGCCCGACGAGCCGCCGTCGATCTACGCGACGTTGCTCGGCCCGCTTGAGGTCACCGGCGCCGAGATGGTCGAACCTGGACACGGCGCGCTGCTCAACGAAGCTCTGGTCTTCCTGCTCCACCACCGCGACGGCGTCCACCCGCGCGTGCTCGCGGCCGCGCTCTGGCCGCGCGGCACCACCGCCGACATCGCTGAGGAGACTTTCGCGCGTCTGAACACGTGGCTCGGCACGGATCCGCACGGAAAGCCGAACCTGCACACAGACGCCGAGGGACGGCTGCGCCTCGGTCCGTACGTATGGTCCGACTGGGACATGTTCATCTCCCTCCAGTCACGGGCGCTCTACGACGCGTCCATCCCGGACCAGGAACAACGCGACGAAATGCTCAGCGACGCGCTCGACCTGGTTCGCGGCCCGTACCTCGCGGACCGCGAACCGAATCGCTACGGCTGGCTGGCCTACGAGATCGCCGAGGCGCAGGTTCCCGCAGTCATCGCAGACGCCGCGTTCCGGCTCGCGGAGTCGCGTGTCGCCTCCGGTGAACCCGAGGCGGCGATCGAGGCGGTAAAGGCAGGAATGCGCGGCAGCCCCGACGACGAGGAACTGTGGCGTGGGTTGCTGCGTGCGACCGCAGCGACTGAGGACACCGAACGTCTGCGTGGGGCGATCGAAGGGCTTTACAAGCGCACGTGGTACGTACACGGTGTGCAGGGTCTGCATCCGCGCACTGAGGCGCTGGTGAACGAGCTTATGCCCGATTGGAGGGAAGCCTTCGCGGCTTAACGACTACGACCGCGTCATCGACTATGGTGCGACATATGGCCGGTCAGACAGTGGTGGTAACCGACTCGACTGCGTGTTTGGCCCCCGAACGCGCGGCCGCCGCCGGGATCACGATTGTCCCGCTCCAGGTGGTCGTCGGCACCGAGTCGTACACGGAAGGCACGACCGAGGCGCGTAACGCGCTGATGGACGCATTACGCAGGCGGTTGTCGGCCACCACGTCGCGACCGTCGCCCGAGCAGTTCGCGGCGCACTACCGCGCACTTGCCGAGTCCGGCGCGACCGGCATCGTCTCGGTCCACATCTCCGGCGAGCTGTCGTCGACACACGAATCGGCCGTGCTCGCCGCGTCCTCGGCGCCGATCCCGGTCGAAGTAGTCGATTCGCGATCAGTAGGCATGGGCTTGGGCTACGCGGCGCTCGCCGCAGCCGAAGTGGCGGCGCAAGGCGAATCCGCCGCAGCGTGCGCCGCAGCTGCCGCCAAACGAGCGACGATGACGTCCGCGTTCTTCTACGTGGACACCCTCGAATACCTGCGCCGCGGTGGCCGCATCGGCTCCGCCAAAGCGTTCCTGGGCTCCGCACTCGCCGTGAAGCCGCTACTCCATTTGGTAGACGGCCGCGTCGAACCGCTGGAGAAAGTGCGCACCGCAGCCCGCGCCATCGCGCGGCTCGAACAGGTAGCGCTGGAACGAGCGGGTCAAGACGCAGTCGACGTCGCAGTCCACCACCTCGGCTCGGTGCCCCGCGCCGAACTGCTCGCCGAACGGCTACGCGCCCAACTCTCCGGCTTCCAACTCCCCGGCCTCACCCCCGCTGCCACGCCTGACATCGCCCAGGCCGCCAAAGCTTCAGCCCCCAAGACTCCAGCCTTCGATGCCGACGTTCCCGTCGCCAGCGTCACCCTTCCCCTGGTCCCCGAGTACCTTCGCTCCGGCGGCGACATTACCGTCTCCGAAGTCGGCGCGGTCCTTGGTGCGCACGCCGGCCCCGGTCTGCTCGGCGTGATCGTCTCGCCCCGCCTGCCCTGACCCGGCGCAAAAGCCGCCAACTCGCTCACCCGAACGGCCTACTCGCCCGAACTCACCCACACAGCCGGACCCGGCTCGCCCGCGTCCCCGCCCCGTGCTCGACTGGTCAGCAGGCACTCGAGTGGAGGTACGCCGTGACGATCGCCGGCGGCTTGGGACTGATCATCCTTGGCGCGATCCTGCGCTACGCCCTGACCTGGCGTGCGACCTGGATCGACATCGACAAGCTCGGCGCGATCCTGATGATCGGCGGCGCCGTCGGCCTAGCAGCGGGCGTCGCGATGCAAGTCGTACGTCGACGCATTCAAGCCCGCAGCCGCGCCTACGAACAGCGCTACCACGAGCAGCCCCGCAAGTAACGGAGCCTCAAAAGCGGGCGCCTCACAAGCAGCGGAGCCTCAAAAACGGTGCCCCGCTTGAGCTCCGCTCACGATCACCCACTCCGCCTAGCCGAAGCTGCGCATAAATAGTTCGTACCTTGCGTTACGTCCGCATAGGCCGTGCGTTCCACTCGGCGCGTGCCACGTGCCATCAAACGCGATATGTCTTGACTTTTGGAAGTCGAGCTATATCGTGTCGGCGTCGGGATTAACTTCTGCAAGCTCGGGAGGGTAGCGATGCGCCCTGCGCAAGATCTGGCAGTGGACGCCAGAAAGCTCGTCAAGACGTACAAGGGCGGCGTGGAGGCGGTCCGCGGCGTCACTCTGGAGATCCCGGCCGGCTCGGTATTCGGGTTGCTCGGACCGAACGGCGCGGGCAAGTCCACCATCGTCAAACTATTGACCACACTCTCCGCCCCGACGTCGGGCACCGCGACCGTCGCGGGGTACGACATCGTGCGTGAGCCTGCCGCCGTGCGCCGTGCGATCGGCTGTGTCGCGCAGGAGTCCGGGGTTGACGTGCAGACGACGGGGCGGGAGAACCTCCTGCTCCAGGGCAGGATCTACGGCATGCGCGGCCGCGAGCTCAACCTACAGGCGACCGAGCTGCTCGACCGGTTCGCTCTCACCGACGCCGCCGACCGCCTGGTCAAGACTTACTCCGGCGGCATGAAACGCAAGCTTGATGTCGCGATGGGCCTGATCCACGAGCCGAGAGTGCTGTTCCTCGACGAGCCGACCACCGGCCTCGACCCTGAGGCGCGCGCCGAGATGTGGGAGGAGATCAGGGAACTGGCCTGGGACCGCGGACTGACCATCCTGCTCACCACCCATTACCTCGAAGAGGCCGACCAGCTTGCCCAACGCCTCGCGATCGTGGACAAGGGCCGGATCGTCATCGAGGGCAGCCCGGACGAGCTGAAGTCCGAACTGCAAGGCGACGCCATCACGCTCGAACTCGGCCCCGACGCCGATCCGACGCGGGGGCGGGAACTGCTCGGCCAACTGACCGTGGTCGAGGGTGATGCGCGGGACGGGCGCTTTCTTCGTGCCCGTGCGGCGGACGGCGCGGGACCGTGCCCGGTCTGCTTGGCGCGCTCGACGCCGCCGGAATCAGGGTCATGTCGGTGACCGTTGCCCGGCCGTCCCTCGATGACGTCTACCTACGCCACACGGGCCGCTCATTCTCCGCAGCCGAGCAGGAGGCCAGTCGGCCCACTAAGTCAGCGGTCACCGTCTGACGCACGACGCCGACGCGTAGATACCACCTGGCATACCGATTCCGGTTGTTCAGGTTGTACCGGACGTACTGGTTGTACTCGCCGTACATACATCAGCCGAGTGGCCGCACGCCGCTGAAGCCATCCCCATCACCCGCACGGCTCCTGTCGCGGAGGAACCATGCTCGCGCTCACTCATACGTGGTCCATGACGCGGCGTCACTTCAAGGCCTTCGTACGCCAACCGGTGTACGGCGCGTTCACTCTCATCCAGCCGATGATCTGACGCTTCATGTTCGGCCAGCTGTTCAAACGGGTGACCGACCTGTCGGGTTTCGGCTCCGGCGCCAATTACATCACCCACCTGGCGCCGGCCGCGTTCTGCGCGGCCTGGGCGCGGAACTGCGGCTGACCTGGCGCGCCGTCATGGTGGCCGTAACGGGCTACTACATCCACGTGCGCACCAAACAACAGGACAAGACTGTCGCCGACGAGCCACCCGCCCTCGCGGACCCGATGACGAAACTGTCAGCACTGATCGACCAGCAACTCAAGCCCGTCGTCCAGCGCATCGAGACCCTCGAAAGCAACATCAAACTTCGCTGACCCGCCACCGCGCCGGGAGAAGTCGAGAAAGTTATCCACAGATGTTCCGAAACCAGATGATTTGAATCCGATGGCTCCGTAACGTCGATAGCGAAGATCACAACCGTGACCCGCCTTCGAGGAGCCGCCATGTCAGAGAACGAGCGCACCCGATCCGGCTTCGCGCCCGACGAATCGGGCCAGTCCGTCCGGCGCACGTACGCCTCAGGACGCCGCCCGAGTCGGCTCAACCTGCTGATCGAGCAGATCAACGATCGATTACCAGTCACCCTACAGGGCCGATGGCGGCTGGACCGACGGACCGGCAGCGCGCTGGTAGCGGCTGTGGCCATCGCGGCGGTGGTCCTGGGCGGCTGGACCCTGTTCCGAGCGCGGTCGGCGCAGATAGGCCAGCCGCAACTGTTCACCGCAGGCCATCCCTACCGGGTAGCAGCCCCAGCCGCGTCGCAGGTCTCCGAAGCCGAAGCGCTGGCTCCAGCACCCGCATCCGTGCCAACCGGCATTGTCGTGGATGTCGAAGGCAAGGTGGCCAAACCCGGCGTCCTCCACCTGTCCGCCGGCTCACGCGTCATGGACGCATTGAGTGCCGCCGGAGGCGCGCTACCAGGTACGGATCTGCTTCCGCTCAACCAAGCGCGCGTTCTGAACGACGGTGAGCAGATACTAGTCGGCGCCTCCAGCGCACTCGGTAGCGGTGCCGTCCCTTCGACAGCCGCAGCCCATGCGGGCGGTAGAGGCAAGATCGCGCCGTCCGGCCCGGTGCATCTCAACACTGCGACCGCGGATCAGCTCGAACAGTTGCCTGGTGTCGGGCCTGCGCTTGCCCAACGCATCCTGGACTGGCGAACCCAGCACGGACGGTTCGACACCATCGGGGAACTCCAGCAGGTTCACGGACTCGGCCCGGCCAAGTTCGGCGCCCTCCGCCAGTGGGTCGAGCCATGACCAGTCCACTGACGATCACCCCGCGACGCCCCGCACACTGCTTCGCACCTCGGACCCCATCCTGCATCGGTGTCCGACACAGTGCCGCTCACGTCCATGCGCCCTGCACTTCGCGGCGCCCTGCGCACTGCAACCGCTTCATGCCCCGAACCCCACCGTGTATCGGTGTCTGGCGCGATGCCGCGCGCGTCTATGCGTCCGGCACTCCGCAACGTCCCGCACACCGCTACCGCTTCACGCCCCGAACTCAACTCTGTATCGGTGTCCGGCACTGTGCCGCCCGTGTCAATGCACCTTGCGCTCTGCGGCGCCCTGCGCACCTCTACCGTTACCGTTTCATGCCCTGCGATCCGCACAGCCTCCCGCGTCTCTTCACATTCCGCATCCCGCACAGCGTCGCGTGCCTTTCCGCCTCCCGCACCCTGCCACTCCGCATCACCCGTTGCTCTGCCTTCCGCGAGCGAGCGTCACGATGAGACGCCAGAGCGGACCACCAGATCTCAGGCTGCTGCCACCCGTACTGGCAGGCTGGGCCGCGACCTGGCTCGGTCTCTCGCTCCCACCCGGCCTCACCGTCGCCTGCGCGACCGGGACAGCGCTCGGTGGCATCGCCGGAATGGTTCACGCGCGGCGTCGGGTGGCAGCGCATCCGCTCGCCCCCGAGCCCTGGGCATCCGCGATCTGCACTCTGCTTCTCGTCGCGGCGGGGCTCGCCCTGTCAGCAGCCTTACACGTCGCGGCCGGAGCCTCGGGCCCGGTGCCCGGTCTGGCTGCCGAATCGGCTTTCGTTAGCACCGCGTTGACCATCACCGGCGACCCGCGCCGCGTCGAGACGAAGCTCAGCCCCGGCTCGCCACGCCCGCACGACACCAGCCACCCGCCAGCTTCTCGGGCCGATGTCACAACGAATGCCACAACATCCGCTGCTGCCCTTGCGTCCACTCTGATCGTCATCCCCGTCCGCATCACCGACGTGACCACCGACGCCGGTGTCACCTATCAGGTCGGCGCGGCGGTCACCGTGCTAGCCCGCCCGCGCATGCCCGAAGACGTCAACGCGTGGCTCACCCTTCTTCCCTCGGAACACCTCAGCGTCTCTGGCCGATTGGAGCCCCCGCGTGGCGGCACTCGCGACGCCGCCGTGCTCATGGTGCGCGGTGAGCCGAAGGTGATCGGCGGCCCCTCACTCCTCCAAGCGCTGGCCGGTCGTCTGCGCGCGGATTTGCGTGAGGCGGCTTCGACGCTGCCTGCCGAGGAAGCAGGCGTGCTGCCCGCTCTCGCCGTCGGCGACACCAGCCGCGAACCTGCCGACCTCGCCGACGCACTCAAATGCAGTGGTTTGACATACATTACCGTCGTTAGTGGTGAAAACTTGATCTTTCTGGCCGCCGCGTTGCTGCCGGTAGCCCGCTGGCTCGGATTGCGTGGCCGGGCGATCACCGCCACCACCGTCGTACTCGTCCTCGGGTTCACCATGTTGGCCAGGCCAGGGCCACCGATGGTGCGCGCCACCGTGATGTCATTGCTCGGCTGCGTCGCGTCGCTGTCGGGGCGGCGGTTTCGGGCACTGGCGACGATGGCGGCCGCTGTGCTCGTTCTGCTGCTGATCGACCCGTGGCTTGCGCGTACCTACGGCTTCGCGCTTTCGGTCGCCGCGACCGCAGGCTTGGTCATCGTGGCCCCGGGCTGGTCCGACCGTTTACTCGATCGCGGCGTGCCGCTCTGGGCTGCCGGTCCGGCAGCTGCCACTGCTGCGGCCGAACTGTTCTGCGAGCCGCTGCTGGTGACCTTCTCCGGTTCGCTGCCGTTAGTCGCGGTTCCGGCGAACGTGCTGGCCGTGCCCGCGGCGCCGGCGGCCACCGTGCTCGGAATCGGCGCGATGGCTGCTGACGCGGTCTCGCCGGTCCTCGGCCACGCGGTCGCCTGGATCGCGCAGTGGCCTGTCCGCTGGATCTGCCTGGTCGCGCGCACTGCTTCCGCAGTACCCGGTGGCTGCGTCGGCTGGCCGCGCGGACTGCCCGGCTGCGGCCTGCTCCTGACCTGCTACGCAGTCGGCTGGAAGCTGCTGCGCGCCCGCAATCGTCCACCTGCCGCCGGTGGCGGATCAACGCCACTACCGCACACTGGTCTAGACAAGATCGGCTCGGTGTCGGTATGACTGAGATCCATCGCCGAGGGAGGGGCGAGCAGGCGGACCGGAGCGCCGGAGGGGAGTGCTCGCGTCCAGGCTCGGTGGACACCGTGCGTCGGCGTGGCCGGAGGAACTGGCTCCGGCTCGGCGCGTTGGTGCTGATCGGTGCGCTGGTCGCGGGGGTCGTGGCCTTAGTGCGGCAGGCCACGGCGCCCGCTTGGCCCCCACGGGACTGGTCGTTGGTCGTCTGCGACATCGGACAGGGCGACGCTTTGCTGCTGCATACCGGTCCGTCCTCAGCCATCGCCGTCGACACCGGCCCGGAGCCGGACCGTGAGGACGCCTGCCTGCGTCGTTTCGCCATCACCGACATCCCGCTGGTGATCCTCACCCATTTCCATGAGGACCATATCGGCGGGCTGACCGGCCTGTTGGCCGGGCGGCGCGTCGGCGCGATCGAGACCACGATCGTCGACGATCCGCCTGCCGGAGCCAAGTCGGTCCGCGCGTGGGCGGCAGCGGCCCGGGTTCCCGTGCGCCGGGTCCAGCCGTTCGAACGCGGCAGGATCGGTCACGTCGCCTGGCACGCGCTGTGGCCGGATCCGCAGGAACTGCCGTTCGTCGTCGGTCCACCGGGCAATGGTGACAACCGCGAGGAGGGGATGAGCGAACACGGCGGTGAAGGCTCAGGGCCCAACAACTCCTCGATCGTGCTAGCCGTGTCGATCGATCCGGAGCCCGCCGAATCTGCCGCCGCCCGCAGCGCTTATGGGTCCGCACCTGCATCTGCCGCCGCACGTTACGCATCCGCGTCTGCACCCGCGCCCGCTTCGGCTACCGCCTCCTCTGCCGCCGACGTCGCCGCCACGACCCCGGGCGGCCCTTTGACCGCACTGCTGACCGGAGACATCGAATCCCCTGTCCAACAGCTGCTCCTGACCGGGAGCCATCGTGACGAGTTGCGCGCAACCGTGCTCAAGGTGCCGCACCACGGCTCTGCGAATCAGGCTCCTGGTTTCGCCGCCGCGGTCGATCCGAGTATCGCGGTCATCTCCGTCGGCCGCGGCAACCCGTACGGGCATCCGGCCGCGCGCGCCCTTCGCCTCGCGGGTTCCGGCGGTGCCCGGGTGTACCGCACCGATCTCGACGGGGATGTGGTTATCGGGCAGACCTCCGAGCCCGGCCAAGTCGCCGTCCGAGCCCAGCACGACGACGGTACGCCGGGCGACCGAGCCGGCGGCTCCGGCGGCCCGGAACCGGGGACTTCACCCACTCGCCGCCATGGCTATGAACGAAGCCACGCTCGTCACCAGACCACGTCGGACTGAGACCGTAGGATCGGAAACTATGCAGCCACCAGTCGCGAAGACCATCGCCCACGAACGCGTCCACCACGGTGACACCGTGAACGACCCGTATTTCTGGCTCGCCGACCGTGAGAACAAGGACGTCATCGCCTACCTTGAGGCGGAGAACGCCTACACCGAGGCACACCTCGCGGACCAGGTCGGGCTGCGCGAGCGGATCTTCCAGGAGATCAAGGCGCGCACCAAGGAGACCGATCTCTCGGTGCCGGGCCGCAAGGGCGGTTGGTGGTATTACGCGCGTACACAGGAGGGCAAACAGTACGGCATCCGTTGCCGACTCGCCGCCACCGGTGAGACCCCGCCCGAACTGCCGGAGGACGGTTCCGCGCTGCCCGGGGAGCAGGTGCTGCTCGACGGCAACGAACTGGCCGAGGGCCACGGCTTCCTCTCACTCGGTGCCTACGACGTCTCGCCGGACGGCAAGCGTCTGGCCTATTCGGTGGACTACGCAGGCAACGAACGGTTCACACTGCGGATCAAGGACCTGGAAACCGGCGAAACCCTGTCCGATGAGATCCCCGAAACCTCCTACGGCACCGCCTGGTCCCGCGACGGATCAGCGCTCTTCTACCTGACCGTGGACGAGGCCTGGCGCCCCTACCGCGTGCATCGGCACACCGTCGGCACGCCTGCCGCGCAGGACGTGCTCGTCTACGAGGAGCCGGACGAACGTTTCTGGGTGAGCGTGGGCTTGAGCCGCAGCGAGCGCTACCTGCTCATCTCGGTCGGCTCGAAGATCACCAGCGAGCTGCGGTTGCTCGACGCCGACGATCCGACCGGCGACTTCGCGCTGATCGCCGGGCGCGAGAACGGGGTCGAGTACTCGGTCGACCACTGGGCGCACCCCGACGACCCGGCCCGCGACCTGCTGCTGGTGCTGCACAACCGAGACGGGAAGCAGAACTTCGAACTGGCCGTCGCGTCGATGGCGGCCCCGGCCGAGTGGACCGCGCTGATCCCGCACCAGGCGGACACCAGGCTGCTGGTCACCGAGGCCTTTGCCGACCACATCGTGGTCGAATACCGCCGGGACGGACTGACCGGCGTGGCCATCCACCCGATAACCGACGGACGCCCGGCAGCGCAGGGCACGCCCATCGCGTTCGACGAGCCCATCTACACCGTGGGTACCGGCGACAACCCCGAGTTCACCACCGGCAGGCTGCGCCTCGGCTACGGCTCGATGGTCACGCCGTCGACCGTGTACGACTACGACATCGCCACCGGCACCCTGCAACTGCTCAAGCGTCAGCCGGTACTCGGCGACTTCGACCCGGCCGACTACGAACAGCATCGCCTCTGGGCCACTGCCGAGGACGGCACCCGCGTCCCGATCTCGCTCGTACACCGCAAGGGCGTCGAAGCGGACGGCACCGCGCCTGCGGTGATCTACGGTTACGGCTCATACGAGTCGTCGATGGACCCCTATTTCTCGGTGCCCCGGCTTTCCCTGCTGGACCGCGGCTTCGTTTTCGCCATCGCGCACATCCGCGGCGGTGGGGAGATGGGTCGTAACTGGTACGACCAGGGCAAGATGCTGGCCAAACGCAACACCTTCACCGACTTCGTCGCCTGCGCGCGGCAACTGGTCGCCGACGGCTGGACCACCACGGACCGCCTCATCGCGCGCGGCGGATCGGCGGGCGGTCTGCTCATGGGCGCGGTGGCGAATCTGGCCCCTGACGCGTTCCGCGGCATCGTGGCCGATGTCCCGTTCGTCGACGCGCTCAACACGATCCTTGACCCGAGCCTGCCGCTCACCGTGATCGAGTGGGAGGAGTGGGGCAACCCGCTGGAGTCGGCCGAGGTGTACGCGTACATGAAGAGCTACAGCCCGTACGAGAACGTCGAGGCGAAACAGTACCCGGCGATCCTGGCCACGACCAGCCTCAACGACACGCGCGTCTACTACCACGAGCCGGCGAAGTGGATCGCCCGGCTGCGCGCCACCGCGAACGGCGGCGAGTTCCTTCTGAAGACCGAGATGGAGGCCGGGCACGGCGGCCGGTCCGGGCGTTACGACGCCTGGCAGGAGGAGGCACTCACGCTCGGCTGGATCGTGGCCACCGCGAAGGGCGTGGAGCAAGGGGCCGGTGCTCGCGGGGGTGGTGCCATCGTCGGCGATGGCGTCACTGTCAGTGACGACTCTGCGGTCGGCAACAGTGCTGCTAGCGTCGCTGACATTCACGGCGCCGACGAGGCGGGTGGCTGAGCACGATGTCCCGCCCGCTGCCAGGTCAGGGTCCGCCACCAATTCAGGGTCGACCGGCGAGTCAAGATGCTCTGTCAGATCAAAACTCTCTGTCAGATCAAGATTCTCTGTCAGATCAGGACGCTCTGCTAAGCCAGGATTCTCTGTCAAATCAGGGCCCTCCGCCGAGTCAGGGTCCTCCACGTCGGGAATCGCCGCGTCAGGAACTGCCGAGAAGCCGGGGCCTGCCGAAAAACTGGGGCCTGGTGCGAAGTCGGGGCCTGTCGCGAAAGCCGGGACAGCAGCCGTGACCGCGACGGGTTCAGGCTCGCCGCCGCCACCGCTCACCCTGGTCACCGGGCCGGAGGACTTGCTCGTGGATCGGGCTGTGGCCGAGGTAGTCGGCGCGGCCCGGTCCGCCGACCCCGCCGTCGAGATCTGCGACATCGCTCCCGGTGCCCTTCAGCCCGGGAGCTTCGCGGAACTCGTCTCGCCCTCGCTGTTCGGCGAGGCCAAGGTGGTGGTGCTGCGTGGCATCCAGGATCTCGGCGCGGATCAGGCCGACGAGGTCAAGCGTTACCTCACGGACCCGGCCGAGCAGATCGTGCTGGTGCTCACGCATCCCGGCGGCGTGAAGGGCAAGGCCCTGCTCGACGCGGTCCGAAAGCACAAGCCTGCGGTGGTCGACTGCCCGAAGCTGACGAAGCCCGGTGAGCGCATCGCATTTCTGCGCGGCGAATTCCGCCGCTCGCGGCGCGCAATCACCGAGGAGGCAGCGCAGGCTGTGGCGGATGCGGTCGGATCGGATCTGCGTGAACTGGCCGCCGCCGCCGACCAACTCCTGGCTGATACCGAGGGGACGGTCGACGAGGCGGTGGTCGCCCGCTACTACAGCGGCCAGGCTGAGGTCTCCGGCTTCACCGTGGCGGATCTCGCGGTGGAGGGCCGGCTCGGCGAGGCCTTGCAGCAGCTGCGGTTCGCGCTGGACACCGGAGTCGCCTCGGTGCTCATCACCAGTGCGTTGGCCACTGGTGTAAGACAGATAGGGAAGGTCGCCTCGGCTGGCCGTAACACGAACGAGCTCGGCATGCCGCCATGGAAGGTGGACAAGATCCGTCGACAGGCTCGCGGGTGGACGCCGGACGGCCTTACCGTTGCGCTGCGCGCAGTTGCCACGGCCGACGCGGCGGTCAAGGGTGCGGCGGCCGATCCGGCGTATGCGTTGGAGAAATGTCTGGTAACCATCGCTGGCGCGCGATCCGCCCCGCAATGAGGACCGGCGGCTACGGCCGTGATCTGATTACTGAAACCGTGAGCTGGTTACTGAAACGACCGTGATCTGACTATGTGATCTGATTAACGGCCACGATCCGACTAATACAGAGGCGACCTGGTTATCCGGCCGCGGCGAACCAACAGTGCGGCACCATGGCCACGGTGTGCTGCCGGATAACTAGACAAGTCAGGTAATTGGATGATCTGACTAGCTCGCGACGTGATGCCAGCTAGTCGGATCATTAGGAGAAGGCAAGGGGGCGCTGAGGCGTCCGGTAGTCAGAATCAAGGCCGAGTACGCGTGGCCCGGGCCAGGGGTTGAGTACGGCGATGGCCCAGATGCCGAGGAGCACGAGCGGTCGGCTTCGAGGAGCACTGGTGGCCAAGGCTCCGAAGTGCCGACCTTGGCCGAGTGCAAATCCTTCATGCCGTGCGCTGAAGCTGCCGATATTGGCCAGTGTGAATACCGAGGTGGTGAGACTGTCGGCCTTGGCCGGTGCGAAAACTCAGGCCAAATATCTCAGCTGTGACGCTGCTGGCCTTGGCCTGGTGCGGGTGCCTCAGGCGCCAATGCGTCAGCTGGCGAGGTTGTTGACCTTCTTTGCCAGCGCGGACTTCTTGTTCGCGGCCTGGTTGGCATGAATGACGCCCTTGGAGACGGCCTTGTCGAGCTGGCGGGAGGCGGCGCGGGTCAGCTCCTCGGCCTTGGCCTGGTCGCCGGACTCGACGGCCTCGCGCGCCTTGCGGATCGCCGTCTTGAGCGACGACTTGGTCGACTGGTTGCGCTGACGCGCCTTCTCGTTGGTCTTGATCCGCTTGATCTGGGACTTGATGTTCGCCACGAAAAGCCTCTTCACTTCCTGGTTGGTGGTTACAGCGCGGCGGGCCGCCTGTGACGGTCGCGCGACGTCTTGGAGGTGTGACCACCAGCGCGCCGAACCCGGTCACCCGGTCGATTCGGCCCGCACGTCCCAGGGGACGCTGGCAACGCCGCGCTGCTGCGGGGTGATCGTTCACGACGAGAGAACCGCAGGCCACGCGGTGGACAACTTTAGCAGTCGCGCTCAGGTTCCTCGAAATCGCCATCAGTGCACGTCATGGCGCAGATCGCGGCGCACGTCACGATATCCGTCGCAGTGCACGTCACGGCATGTGTCACGGTACGTGTCGCGATGCGCGTTACGGTGCAGTCAGCAGTCACAGGTCGACGCGGTGGGCGCCGCCGATGCGGAAGCGCTCCGGGGCGTGGGTGAGCAGGATGATCTGCACGCGCGAGCCCGCGCGGTCCAGGATCGCGGCGAGCTGGTCGAGCCGTGGCCGATCGGTGTGACCCAACGCGTCGTCGAGGATGAGCGGCACGCCGCCCACATCCTGTGCCCCGGACGGTGTGATCAGTTCCGCGCACGCGATGCGGCCGAGCAGCGCCAGCTGTTCCCGGGCACCGGCCGAGAGCTGATTGAACGCGATGGTCGAGCCGTCGACCGTCTTCGCGCTGATCGTCAGGTCTTCGGCCACCGAGATGCCGACGCCGGGGCCGAAGACGCCCGTGGCGTACTTCTCGACAAGTGCACGGAACGGTTCGGCGTACCTGAGCCAGGCGCGGGAGCGGTGACGATCGAGCGTCTCGTAGAGCAGCTTCGCTGCGGCGGCGTCGCGGTGCATCTCGTCGTAGGTCCGCTGAGCGCGCGCCTGCCGCGCGAGTGCGCGGTCGAGTGACTCCTCGGGACCGTGGTCGGCGAGCGTGGCGATTCGCTCGTTCAGAGCAGCCATCCGCTCGCGCCGACCGCTTTGTTCTGCTTCCAGCCGCGCGGGCAACGGACGGACAGTGTCCAGCCGCCGCTCCAGCTGCTCCGGATTCAGCTCCTCGATCCGCCGGGCTGCCGCCTGGCGCGCGGCGCGGTAATCGGCCAGTTCGGACGCGGTGCGCGCGGCCGGGAGCTGCGCCATCCGCTCCTTCGCGTGCTTGGTGTCCTCCGCCGCGTCGTCCACCGCGCGCTGGAGCGACACGATCATCGTGTTGAGTTCGACGACGTGTTGTTCCTCGTGCGCTGCCTCGGCGGCGGCGACTTGTAGCCGCACCTCGGCCGTCTCCTGCGCGTCACGGAGCTCGGTCGCTGCGGCGAGAGCGGCTTCGAGTGTCGGCGCCGCAGGCGGCTCGATCGGGCGGCCCGACTCGTGCGCGGCGATCCGCTCGCGCAGCGCTGCCAGCTGGTCCTGCAAGTCGGGCAGCGCTTCGCCGTCTTGGGCCACGTCGGCGATCGCTGCGTCTCGCTCCTGGACTGCCGCTCGCCGCTCATCTTCGGCGGCGCGGCGGCGGTGCTGCGCGTCCTTCGCCGCTGAGAGGTCCGCGATACCGGCGTCCGCACACAGCCGTCGATACGCTTCTCGGCTCGTCCGCTCCTTCTTGCGCCGCTCGCGCTCGCCTGAACCGGGAGTCACGACGACGCGCACGACTCCGGGCGCTTCGACGGTGATCGACTCGATCGCGGGATATACGGCTGCACTGTCGGCGCTGCTGGCGCTGTCGGCGTTCGCGTTGTTGGCGATCGTGCTGCCTGCGGTGTCGCTGCCTGCGTTCGCGGGGCCCGGGTCGCCTCGCTCGACGGTGAAGTTCGCCTCGCCGAGCGGGGTGATCGTGACGGTCGCGGCGTTCGCTTCGAGCACTGCGGACGCGGTGTCCCACCGCTTGTGCGCGGCCTCGATCCGCTCCAGAACTTCCTCGGTGATCGGGTTGGCGGCCAAGACGAGGTCCGCGGTCCGGATCCGACCGGCCGCGTCCTGGGCCCGGTCGACCTGCGCCGCCAACCGATCCGCCGCCTGCCGGTCACGGTGCCAGCGCACGTCGTCCTCGGCCAGTCGGGCGGCCGACCGCAGTTGCTGCGACTCCACGCGCAGCTCGTTTGCTCGCAGGTCGGCGGCGTTCCGGTCGACCTGCGCCACCGCGAGTTCCTTCGCTGATGACGCGATGTCGCGGTTCAGGTCCGCGGACCGAGCGGCGAACCGGCCCAAATCCGCCGTCGCCGCTTCGATCTGCTGCGCGAGCGCCAGCGCGGCGTCGGCCCGGCGCTGCTGCTCACGCAGGCCGGCGAGCTCGGCGGCCTGCTCCTCAAGCGAGGCCAGGTCGGCGCGAGTCTCGTCGAGCTCGATCCCGGCCTCAGCCAGTTCGACGCGCACCCTGGCCTGCTCGGCGATCGCGCCCTCGGCGTCGGCCAGCGCCTGCTTCGCCGCTTCGACTTCGCGGTTCGCCTCGTCCAGCGTGACCCGAGACGCGGCGTACTCGCCTCGTGGGTCACCCCGCTTGGGCGTGTAATACAGCTCATACTCCCGGAGCGCCAGCTCGAACAGCGCCTCCTCCGGGCCGGTCCGTACGATTTGCGCGCTGCGTTCCTCAAGCGCACCGCTCACCGCCGCTCGCCCCGCGATCGCCGACTGACCGTCCGCGCGCAGCTCTTGCGCCCGAGCACGCTGCCAGTCCTGGCTGATCCGCAGCTGTCGCCACAGGAACAGGTCGATCCCGGCCTCACGCAGCAGTTCGCCGAAGCGCTCGTGCGCCGGATTGCCGCTCAGCTGCTCCGGCGTCGGGCTCAGACCGTCCGTCTTCAAAACGTGCAGCTCGGTGCTCTTCCCCTTGATCCACTGCTTCCGGTACACCACGCGATACCGGCCGAAACTCAGCTCCGCCTCCACCGTCGGCCCTACGTCGCGCCCGACTGGCTGCACGGCCATGACTTCGCGACGCGTCGAACTGGCCTTCTCCTCGACCAGCAGATCCAGCGCCTCGACCAGCGAGGTCTTGCCGATCTCATTGGGGCCGGCCACGATCGTGACGCCCTGTTCGGCGAAGAGCACGGTGCGCTCGCGGACGCTCCGGTAGTCGGTCAGCGCGATCCGGTGCAGCCTCATCGCGTGCCACTCCCAACCACGCCGACGCCCGCGTCAGCGCTCGCATTCCCGGCCAACCGCAGCAGCAGTGCGAGCGCGTCCGTCGCTGCGTCACCGCCTGCCTCACGCAGCTCGGCCAGCGCCTGCGCCGCGAAACCGGTCAGCTCCAGTTCCGCGAAGTCGCCGTCCTGCGAGCGCGTGCGCAGATCGGTGCGTCCAGACGAGGGAATCGCCGCGAACAGATCGCGCCGATGCTCAAGCGCTTCGGCCAGTCGGGTGTATTGAGCGAGAGCGAGTTCGCCACGCAGGATCGGTTTGGCCACGGTGCGCGACGGTTCCGGGAATGCGTCGAGCCAGTCGAGCACGTCGTTCACGGAATCGGCGCCGCGCATCGCAAAGGTCTGCTCGGCGAAAGCCCACGTCGCGACCTGATGTGGCGTCACCACCGGTACGTCGCCCGGCTCCATGTCGATGACGAGGAGGCGGCCCGGGTCCACTTCGCGCGTCGAGGTCGGTTCAGGCGTGCCCGAGTACCAGATCCGTCCGCTCTGGCCGACTGCGGTCCTGGAATGCCGGTCGCCGAGCACGACGACGTCGATCCGCCGCTCCGCCAGCGCGGCTTCGAGCATCGCCACATTTATCGGATCATCTGTCAGCTTCGCCGCTTCGGTGTCAACGCCGCCGTGGCCGACCGCGATCCGCACGACCCTTGACTGCGCTGATCCCGACTGGGGTCCGATGATCGGAGCACGTGCGGCCAAACGGTCGACTTGCTCAGCCGGCGGTTGCTTGCCATCCCAGGGCGCGGCGAGCAGTTCGACACCCGGCCGCACCTCGACCACTCCGGGGCGGTCGAGGACGTGTACGTTCGCCGGCTTCTCCGGGCCGAACCAGTGCGACGCGTAGATCCCGGTCAAGGACAGGTGGTCGTGATTGCCCGGCAGCAGGTAGACCGGCATCGGCAGCGCGCCAAGCGCGCGCAGCGCGGGAGCGGCCGTCTTGCGAGCCACCTGCACGTGCTCGAACACATCGCCGCAGACCACGATGAACTCGCAGCCCTCGGCGGCCGCGATTCGCCCGATCCGCCCAATCGCGTCGGACCGGGCCTGGTCGTAGCGGCCCTGCGCACCCGGACTCAGGTAGTGCCGGGTCATGCCGAGTTGCCAGTCGGCCGTATGCGCGAACCGGACCATCCAGTGCCTTCCAAGATCGGGCGGTACGGATGGGCTACAGCATGTCACGGGCTACTGACGACGCGCTGGTCGTTCCCCGGTTTCGCCGCAGTCGAAGAACGCCGCAGTCGAAGAACACCGCGGCTCCATGCGACCATGGAGCCGGTTCCCACCAGTCGAATGGATTGACTTCGTTGCCCTCGCTCCCGCCGAACGTGCCGCAGCCGTCGCGCACCGACCCCGCGCTGATCCGCAACTTCTGCATCATCGCGCACATCGACCACGGCAAATCCACGCTCGCCGACCGGATGCTCCAACTGACCGGTGTCGTGGACGAGCGGCAGATGCGCGCGCAGTACCTCGACCGGATGGACATCGAGCGCGAGCGCGGCATCACCATCAAGTCCCAGGCGGTCCGGCTGCCGTGGCGGGTCGGCGACACGACGCACATCCTCAACCTGATCGACACTCCAGGCCACGTCGACTTCACCTACGAGGTCTCCCGCTCGCTGGCCGCCTGCGAGGGCGCGATCCTGCTGGTGGACGCGGCGCAGGGGATCGAGGCGCAGACCCTGGCGAACCTGTACATGGCGCTGGAGAACGATCTGACGATCATTCCGGTGCTCAACAAGATCGACCTGCCGGCCGCGCAGCCGGAGAAGTACTCCGCCGAACTGGCTCACCTGATCGGCTGCGAGCCACACGAGGTCCTGCGGGTCTCCGGCAAGACCGGCGAGGGCGTGCCGGAACTGCTCGATCACGTCGTGCGCACGGTCCCGGCCCCGGTCGGCGAGCCGGACGGCAAGGCCCGCGCGATGATCTTCGACTCGGTTTACGACTCGTACCGCGGCGTGGTCACGTACGTCCGTGTCGTGGACGGGCACCTGAGCAGGCGCGAACGCATCCTGATGATGTCGACCGGGGCGACGCACGAACTGCTGGAGATCGGCGTCATCTCACCGGAGCCGACGCCCGCAGACGGCCTCGGCGCCGGCGAGGTGGGCTACCTGATCACCGGGGTGAAGGACGTGCGCCAGTCCAAGGTCGGCGACACCATCACCGCGCAGAACAAGGGCGCGACCACGGCGCTGGGCGGCTACAAGGAGCCCAAGCCGATGGTGTTCTCCGGGCTCTACCCGATCGACGGCTCGGACTACCCGGACCTGCGCGACGCCCTCGACAAACTGCGGCTCAACGACGCCGCGCTGGTCTACGAGCCGGAGACCTCGGCCGCGCTGGGCTTCGGCTTCCGGGTCGGCTTCCTCGGCCTGCTGCATCTGGAGATCATCCGGGAGCGGCTGGAGCGCGAGTTCAACCTCGACCTGATCGCCACGGCGCCGAACGTGGTCTACCGGGTGGTGTTGGAGAACGGCCAGGAGCACATCGTCACCAACCCGAGCGAGTTCCCTTCGGACGGCAAGATCGCCGAGGTGTACGAGCCGATGGTGCGCGCTACCGTGCTCGCCCCGTCCGACTACATCGGCGCGATCATGGAGCTGTGCCAGTCCCGGCGCGGCAGCCTGCTCGGCATGGACTACCTGTCCGAGGACCGGGTCGAGCTGCGTTACACGCTGCCACTCGGCGAGATCATCTTCGACTTCTTCGACGCGCTGAAGTCCAAGACCCGCGGCTACGCCTCGCTCGACTACGAGGCCACCGGCGAGCAGGCCGCCGACCTGGTGAAGGTGGACATCCTGCTGCACGGCGAGAAGGTGGACGCCTTCTCCTCGATCGTGCACAAGGACCGCTCCTACAACTACGGCGTGAAGATGGCCGAACGCCTCAAGGAGCTGATCCCGCGGCAGCAGTTCGAGGTGCCCATCCAGGCGGCGATCGGCGCCCGGGTGATCGCCCGCGAGACGGTGCGCGCCATGCGCAAGGACGTGCTCGCCAAGTGCTACGGCGGTGACATCACCCGGAAGCGCAAGCTGCTGGAGAAGCAGAAGGAGGGCAAGAAGCGGATGAAGATGGTCGGCCGGGTCGAGGTGCCGCAGGAGGCCTTCATCGCCGCGCTGTCCACCGACTCCGACACGCCCGCCGAAGCCAAGAAGAAGTAGAAGCAGGCCAGTAGCCCCGCTTAGAGCCTGTCCGTGATCCCGTTAGGCCGCGTGTGGTAGTGCCGTGCGCGGCCTGGCGAGGCGACGTGTCATCAACATGATCATGCTGATGGTGACCATCGCCTCGTGGTTCCCGGGTAGGCGCTCATAATCCCTGAC
>NZ_DASYZI010000270.1:0-3855 GCF_035946395.1 Actinocrinis sp. | reverse complement strand
GCCCATGGTCACGCTGGGCCGCGAACTGAAGCGCCGCGGGCACCGAGCCTCGGTGATTTCGACCCTTGACGCTCAGGACGAGGTACTGCGCAACGGCCTCGAATTCATCGCGGTCGGCGCGCAGGAGTATCCGCTCGGCTCACTGAAGCGGTTCACCGACGTGCAGGGGAAGCTGACCGGGACACGCGCGGTCCGGTTCATCATCAAGGACATGGCGAAGACGGCGTACATGCACGCGCGCGATCTGCCCGACGCCGTGACGGGCAACGGCATCGACGCCCTGGTCGTCGACCAGATCCAGCCGCTCGGGGCGACGGTCGCGCTGCGGTACGACCTGCCGTTCGTCAACCTTTGCAGCCTGCTGCCGCTCAACACCGACCCGGGCGTCCCGCCGTGGAACATGGCCTGGCCTTACCAGGACTCGAACCAGGCGAAGGTGAAGAACAAGATTGCCGCCCGGGTCAGGCACCAGATGGAGCGGCCGGTCGCCAGGGCGGACAACCGCACCCGAGTCGCGTGGGGCCTGCCGACCATCACCATAAACGCCGATCAGTCGTTCTCCGAGCTCGCGCAGATCGCCCAGATCCCCGAGTTCTTCGACTTCCCCCGCACGCAGGCGCCCGAATGCTTCCACCACACCGGTCCGCTCCACGACTTCGACCGCGCCGATCCCGTCCCGTTCCCGTGGGAGCGGCTTGACGGCCGTCCCCTGATCTACGGGACGATGGGAACCCTCCAGAACCGTCTGAAGGGCGTGTTCCGCACCATCGCCGAGGCCTGCGCCGGTCTCGACGCGCAGCTCGTCATCTCGCTCGGTCAGCGTGGCGCGCCGATCCCGACGGACTTCCCCGGCAATCCGATCGTGGTGGATTACGCTCCGCAGCTCGACATACTCAAGCGGGCGTCACTCTTCGTCGGTCACGGCGGGCAGAACACCGTGCTTCAGTCGCTGGCGTTCGGTCTGCCGATGGTCCTCATGCCCGCGGCCACCGACCAACCCGGCGTCGCCGCGCGGGCGAAACACATCGGCGTCGGCGAGTTCATCCCGGTGCGCAGGGTCACCGTGCGCAAGCTACGCGCGGCGATCGAGACCGTGCAGTCGAACCCCGCGTACCGGCAAAACGCGCAGACGTATCAAAACACGATCAGAAGAATGGACGCGGTGGGCCGCGCGGCGGACATCGTCGAGCAGGCGTTCCGGACCCGCGAGCCGGTCTTGAGGACCACAACCACCTGACCGACGGCACATCCGCTCGACTGACGCTCTTGACGCTCTGCTTTCAACGGCTCTTCGAACTTGATCGTGGCCTCGTGTGCGGCTGTAGGCTCGCCCGCCGCTCGCCTGCCGCTGTGCGTCGCCCGACCCTACGCCGCCGGCCATGGTCAAGTTCGAAGAGTGGCTCTTAACATTCTGCTTTGTTCTTGCCCGGTGGCGGATTGCCGTGTCGAAGACGAACCGGCCTCGGCGGCATCACAGGCGAATACGAGATCGCTTCCTGATAAGTCAAAGAAGCAAAAGCCAGTGCACCGGATCGCGCATTCGATTAGCACGGATACGGCACGCTCGCCGTGCGCTGCCAGGCAACCATCCGCATCACCAGCATCAGCGAATGACACCGGCCACTGCTGACAAAACGGGTACCGGTCTCAGCGATGACGGTAGTTGCCACTGAGCGTCCGCGTATCACAACGCTCAGCAGTCCGGCTAACTTGACTAATCATCGACTGAAACCAATAATCTTTGTTATCATCGAATGACTAACGTAGGACGGAGCCCATGGCTTCCACCAACGAAGGAGCCGCGATCAGGCCGCCGCTGGCCGCCGCGATCCTGGTCTGCTCGATCCCGCTGTTCATGGCGACGCTGGACAATCTCGTCGTCGTCTTCGCGCTGCCCGTCATCAAGGCGCATCTGGGCGGGTCGGCCGAGTCCATGCAGTGGGTCCTCAACGCCTATACGCTCGCATATGCCGGAATGCTGCTGACCGCGGCGGCGCTCGGCGACCGGTTCGGCCGGCGCCGGCTCTTCGTGCTCGGCATCATCGTGTTCACCGTGTCGTCCGCCACCTCTGCCCTCGCGCCCAACACGGCCATACTGATCACCTCCAGAGCCGTGCAGGGCCTCGGCGCGGCGGCCGTCATGCCGCTCTCGCTCACTCTGCTCGCCGCGGCCGTGCGCCCGAAGATGCGCCCCCTGGCGATCGGGATCTGGGGCGGCGTCAACGGCATCGGCGTCGCGGTCGGGCCGCTGGTGAGCGGCGCCGTGGTGGAGGGGCTGTCCTGGCAGTGGATCTTCTGGCTGAACATTCCGCTCGGCGTGCTCGTGCTGCCGTTCGTGTTCAGGACGCTTCGTGAGTCCTACGGTCCCGACAGGGAGCTCGACCTGCCCGGAATGGCGATCGCCGCCGTCGGCGTGTTCGCGCTGGTCTGGGCGATCATCCGCAGCGACTCGCACGGCTGGAGTTCCGCGCAGACGCTCGTTCCGCTGATCGCCGGAAGCCTGCTGGTGATGGTGTTCCTGGCCTGGCAGGCCCGTGCCCGCACGCCGATGGTGCCGCTGCGGCTGTTCCATTACCGCTCCTTCTCGGTCATCAACGTCAGCACGATCGTCTTCTCCTTCAGCGTGTTCGGCGCGGTGTTCCTGCTCGCCCAGTTCTTCCAGGTGGTGGACCGCTACGGGCCGCTGGCGGCAGGTGTCCGCACGATGCCGTGGACGATGGTTCCGATGATCACGGCGCCGCTGTCCAGCGTGCTGATCGGCAAGCTCGGGCCCCGGTTGATCGTCACCACCGGCCTGGTGTTGCAGGCGGGCGGGCTCGCGTGGTTCGCGATCACGACGGGGACCAACGTGCCCTACTCCACGTTCGTGCCCGCATCCATCATCTCCGGCGCCGGGCTCGGCATGGTGCTGGCGCCGACGGCCACCGTCGTGATCATGGGTGTACCGGACGCGGATCACGGCAAGGCGGCCGGGGTGAACAGCACGCTTCGGGAACTGGGCACGGCCCTCGGCATCGCCGTCCTCTCCGCGGTGTTCGCCGCGAGAGGCGGGTACGCCTCCGGTCAGGACTTCGTCAATGGCCTGAGGCCCGCGCTGTGGGTCGGCGCGGCCATCCTCGCCATCGGCGCGGCGTGGGCACTGCTCCTGCCCGGGGCGCGCGCGACGAGCGAGCATCTGGCCGATGAAGCCGCCGCCCTGGCCGCGCAGGAGCCGGTCCTCGACTCATCGGCACGCTAGGCGTGTCCGAGAAGTCCCGTCGGGGTCGCGCCGACGCTCGCTGAGACCGGGTCACCGACCGTGTGCGAAGGCGTCGGGCGCCGGACCCAAGTCCGCACCCGACGCCAACCGCTAGTGAGGTGACCCGCTCTCCGCAATCGCACTACATATTAGTAATCATATATTCATGTATGGATAAAATGGAAATGGGGACAGGGATCAGGAGAAGAGGTCAGGCCGACCCGCGCCTGTGTGAGTGGCCAAAAGCCATTCCTCACTGATCCGCCGCCCGACTCGGGGAAGGATGAAAGCTGATGGCTGACACTCGCGTACTGGTCACCTGCGCCGGGGGGAAGATCGGCAACGCGGTCGCCCTGCAACTGCTGGAGCAGGGCGTCGCGACCCGCGCCCTGGTCCACCGCGAGGACCAGCGCAGCAACCACCTGCGGGAACGCGGCGCACAGGTCGTGATCGCCAACATGATGGACTACCAGCAGGTCCAGGACGTCATGACCGGCATCAACCGCATCTACTTCCACCCCATCTTCGACCCCCACGCCCTGGACAGCACGGTCATCTTCGCCATCGCCGCCCGCAAAGCACGCGTGGAAGCCATCGTCCAAATGGGCCAATGGCTC
>NZ_DASYZI010000269.1:0-1597 GCF_035946395.1 Actinocrinis sp. | reverse complement strand
CGGCCAGTCGCGCCCACATCGGCTCGAAGGCGAACAGGCTCTCGGGCCACGGGTTCAGCAGGAGGGCGTGGTCGCCCCGGTCCTCGCTCTCGGCGAAGCGGATCGACAACCCGTCGATGGTGCGGAACTGCGGCTGGATCGTCTGGTTCTTCGTTGCCGTCATGGTCTGGCTCCTAGCTGCTGTAGAGGTCACGTGTCGTGTTGCCTCGGTTCTTGCTCGACTACAACGAGAGCATCGCCGGGCTAGGGCGGCGTTCGCATCAAGGAAGCCCTAGTCCGGCGCGCCGGACACACTCGCGCGGATCGAGACGCTCAGTCGCCAGGGAGGACTCGGTCGAGGTGCTCGCGGCCGCCGGTCTGGTCGGACCGGACTTGGCCCCGTGCCCTTGGGCAGTGTGCGGGCGCCTCCGGGCCCGCGAGAAGTCAGATTAGGGACTCGTAGATGCGATCGCGGCACGGCCGGCGGAACACTCGCGGCATGACACGCACATTGCCGCCCAGCCACTGGGCTGGGCGTACCTGGACCCCGAGGCACGGTGCTGTTCACCTTCGAATCGGAGGAGCCGAGAACCGTGTCGCGAGATGAATCGACCGGCCGCCTTCTCAGTCAGGCGCGTTGGCGACCAGGTCAGGACCCCGGTGCTGCGCCCCGCGGTGGCACCGGGGCCTTGGCGCCGATCCGCCCTGATCGCGGCCGCTGGATCGGGTTGGGGGTGGTCTGCCTGGGGATGATGATGACCTTCCTGAATATCACCCAGACGGTCTCGGCGCTTGGTCCGATTCAGCAGAGCCTGCACGCCTCGAGCGCCGATCTCGTGTGGATCGCGAGCATCTACTCCATGCTGGTGGCGAGCTTCGTTCTGTCTGCCGGAACGGTAGGGGACATCCTCGGCCGCCGCCAGGTATTCGCGGCCGGAGCGGCGGTGATGGGCGCTGGGAGCCTCACTGCGTTCCTCGCGGCCAGTCCCGCCGGCGTGATCGCCGGCGAGGCGATCATGGGCGTCGGCGGGGCGATGATCCTTCCCAACAGCCTCGCAATCGTGACTCATGCCTTCACCGACCCGCACGAGCGAACAACGGCGGTCAGCGTGTGGACCGCCGTCTCCGGTCTCGGCCTCGCGATCGGTCCGCTGTCGGCGGGAGGATTGATCGAGGCCTTCCGGTGGAACAGCGTGTTCCTGGTGAACGTCGTGGTATCGGTCGCGGTTCTCGCGCTCGCCCCCGGGTTCGTGCCCGACAGCCGCCATCCGGATCGCCATCTCGATCCGCCCGGGCTGCTGCTGGCGATCGTCGCGATCGCGTCGCTCAACTACGCGGTCATCGAGGGCGGCCGAGACGGCTTCGGCGCCGGCAAGATCATCGTCGCGTTCAGCGTCGCACTCCTTGCAGGGCTCGCGTTCGTCGTTGTCGAAGCGCGCTCGCGCAGGCCGATGCTGCACCTGCCGCTGTTCCGGAACTCGTCCTTCAGTACCGCCAACGTCGTCGGGCTCGTCGCCCAGTACGCGTTCGTCGGGATCGCGATCGCACAGGTCCTGTACTTCGAGCAGATCCGCCGCGACTCGATCCTCGCCACCGGAATACGCCTGCTGCCGCTGAT
>NZ_DASYZI010000268.1:0-21774 GCF_035946395.1 Actinocrinis sp. | reverse complement strand
CACCGGGCCGAGGCCCAGCCGCCAAGGTCAGCGTCTCCCTGAGGACCGGCAACATCCGGGCGGTCAAGGATCGCGTGGGCGCTCGCGGCTTCTCGGCCTACGTCGACGCCGCCGTCGAACGCCAAATCGAGCGCGACCTGCTCGAAGAGGCGCTCGCAGCGAATGAGGCCGTGTCCGGCCCGATTCCACAGGCGCTGCGCGACGAGGCCGCGACTCTGTTCCGCGAGGTCAAGGCCGCCCCGGAACTCCAGGATGAGGGCGCATGGCACGCACGCGCAGCAGGCTGAGCGCTGGGACGGTGGTGCTGGACAGTCAGGGCCTGTCCGGGTGGTGCACGGCCGATCAGCGGGTGACTGCTCTCCTTCGCGAAGCACAAGACAACGACTTTCGCGTGATCATCAGTGCACTCACCCCAATCGAGGCATTCGATATGCGTCTGAAGAACGACAAGCTCCGCTGGTACCTCTCACGACTCAGGATCGAACCCGTGACTGACGAGATCGCATTCCATGCGATTGATCTTCTGCGCGAGGCTGGGCTGCACGGGCACAAGTACGCCGTTGACGCCGTCGTTGCCGCAACTGCGTTGCGAGCCGCGAGGCCAGTCATCGTCCTCACCTCGGACGCGGACGACATGGGAAAGCTCTGCGGAAAGCTGGTGCGAATCGTCGCCTTGTAGTCACACGACGCAGGCAACCCACCGGCCACCACGGCCTAGGCGGTACGAGTGTGCGCTGCGACGTGTCCTGAGGTGCGATCTGTGAAGTCGGTGGTGCGGCGCGGCGTCTGAGTGTCTGAGTGTCTCAGTCCTCTGCGGTCTTGCGTGCGACGGCGCCGTAGACGCTGATGTCGGCGTCCGTAACGTCGTTGATGTCGTGATACTTGATCTTGTCGATCTCGTCCAGGTGGTCGAGGAGATCGGTATCGCGCGGCCAGGGAGCGCCTAGGGCCCAGGGGCGGTGGTCGGGGCGCCAGTGGTGCACGGGGACGATGCCGGGCTCGATCAGTTCGAGGCCGCTGTCGGTGAAGAACTTCAGGACGTCGGCCTTGGGACGCAGCAGGAACGTCAGCCCCTTGTCGGCGTAGGTCTTGGCCACCTTGCGGCTGCCCTCGGGGTCCGTGTCGGGCGTGAGGTGGCTCATCACCAGGTAGCTGCCGGGCGACAACGCGCTCACGAGCCGCGCGACCACGTCGTATGCCTTCGCGTCCTCGACGAAATGCAGGATGGCCGCCAGAACCAGCGCGACCGGCCTGTCGAGGTCGAGCGTGCGTGCGGCGCCTTCGAGGATTGCGTCCGGGTCGCGCAGATCGGCGTCCAGGTAGTCGGTCACGCCGCCGGGGCCGCTGGTGAGCAGGGCGCGGGCGTGGGTGAGCACGATCGGGTCGTTGTCGGCGTAGACGATCCGCGAATCCGGCGCGATCCGCTGGGCGATCTGGTGGACGTTCTCGGCGGTCGGCAGTCCGGTGCCGATGTCCAGGAACTGCCGGATGCCCGCCGTTTCGGTCAGGTGGCTGACGGCACGGCGCACGAAGTCGCGGTTGTGCCAGATGTTGAGGTAGAGCCTGGGCGAAGCCGCCATCGCCGCCTTGGCCGCCGCGCGGTCCACGGGGTAGTTGTCCTTGCCGCCGAGAAAGACGTCGTACAAGCGGGCCGGATTCGGCCTGGTCGTGTCGATCCTGGACTTGATCCACTGCGCCCGGTCGGCGTCGGGGTCCGATCCGGAGGCGCCCTCACTCATGTGCTTCCTCTCCGCGGCCGGCGAGAATCTCGACTCCCAATGTAAACCTCTGCCGCCGTGTTCGCAGGTGGAAAGTCGCAACCTCCGATCACTGCCATGGCAGGGAATCAGGGCGATGTCGGTCCGGGTCAGTGCCCTGCCGAGTGCGCGGCCAAGCCGCCGCACCCGAGGGTGGCGGCGGCCTGGTCCGTTCCCGTTCCCGTTGCTATCCCCGTTCCGCGATATGGCTCGGCGGGCGGCGCAGCGGCTACGAGCAGAGGGTGCCGTTGAGGTTGAATCCGGTCGGCGCGGCGTTGCTGTTGGTGAACGTGCCGTTGAAGCCGATGCCGCTGATCGTCTGGCCCGGGGCGATCGAGGCGTCGTACGACACGTTCTTCAACGTTGCGATGGCACCGTTCTGCGTGCCGGTCGCGCCCCACACGGTCGTCAGCTTCTGGTCGCCGCCGAAGGTGAATGTCAGCGTCCAGTTGCCGAAGCCCACCTCGCCGGTGTTGCCGATCGAGATGGCCGCGCCGAACCCGCCCTGCCACTGGCTCTGCACGGTGTACGTCACGTGACAGGCGAGCACCGGCATCGGTTGCTCGATCGCCAGCACGGCAGTGCCCTGAGCCAGCACGTTGTTGCCCGCGTCGGTGATCTTGACGGTGGCCTGGACGCCTGACGCCGTGCACGTCCCGGCGACCATGTACTGACCGCCCAGGCTCAGCGTTCCGCTCGCCGGGAGGGTCTCCTGCATGTACGTCGGGTCGTTGACGAAGCAGTTCTGCGCCGTGCCGAGCAGCTGCCAGGTGATGAGCAGGGTGATCGCGACCGGCTGGGACGTGCAGTTGGCCAGCGTTCCCTTCAGGTTCGAGTTCTGGCCTGGTGCGACACTGCTCGGGACGAAGCCCAGCTGAGTGAGTGCGGCGGTGCCGGTACAGGCCGCCGCCGGCTGCACGGTGGACTGGGCATGGGTCTGGGTCTGGGTCTGGACCTGGGCTGCTGCGGCGGGGATGCTCGCGCCGGACAGGCCGATGGCCGCCAGCGCGAGTGTCAGGATACGTATCATGCGCACAGTTTCCTCCTGATCAGGCCGAATCAGCGTGGTGGGACGGCTCGCCGGAGTTATGGTTAGAAGCCCGATTCGCCGTAGTTCAGCGGCAGAGCCTGGAGACGGTTGAGGGGGATTTGGGCCATGACCAGGTAACGGGTCAGGCTTTCCGGCAGCAGCCCGGTTCCGGTGGGGTCGAACAGCTGGTTGTACGGGTCGATGCCGCCGTCGGTCGCCTCGAAGGGGCGTGGGTCCTCGGCCTGGGTGACCACGGCGCCCGCCTTGTCGGTCAGGATCAGCCCGTACTGCTGCATGGCGCGGGCGATGGTTCGCGCGGCCGGGTCGATCAGAGTATTGACGTCGAAGGCCGGGTCGAGCCGGAAGCGCTGGCCCTCGCACGGGATGTCGGCGCCGGGGGTGTTGCCGTCGTCGCGGGTGGCCGGCCAGGAGAAGCAGCCGGCCTGGGTGCGCACGGTTTCCAGGTTGATCGCGTGGTCGATGCGACCGCGGCGCAGTTCGTCGACGCGGATCAGGGACGCGCCGAGCGGCAGGCCGGTGGCGGAGGCGCCCAGCGGGTTGTCGAAGATGCCCGGGTTGGTGCTGTAGTGCTCGATCTCGCCGCCCCAGCACGCGGACCAGTGGCCGGAGGCGTCCTGCTGGGCTCGCCAGAAGTCCCAGTAGGTGTCCGTGGCGGGCTGGTAGATCGCGACCGACTCGTCAGTACCCTGCGAGACGAGCATCCCGGGCGGGGTGGGCACGGCGGCCAGCGAGCCGGCGATCACCGGGGCCAGCTGCGGCATGTTCTGGCAGTCGGAGTAAGTCCACTGCTGTACAGGCGTGTCCGGACCGACGGTGTACACGGGCGCGGAGTAGGTGTCCGTGTTGATCGCCCACAGCCCGGAGTTGTTCTGCTTGTCCTGCACCAGGTTGTTCACGATGGCCTGCGAGTTCGGCGCCAGCGGCACGTCGGCCGGCAGCGGCGTGTTCCACGGGCCGGCGGCGGAGAATCCGTTGTCCGGCGCCGTCGCGTCGCCCTGCGTGGCCGCACTCGATCCCTGCGGGGACAGGCCGATCGCGAGCACGAGGCCGACACTCACCGCCCAACGGGCAGAACGCACTGATCCACGCACAGCGATTGTCCCTTCAGTAGCGCGGTTCGTTGCCGCCCGGGCACGCTCGTGCCCTGACGCCGGACGGCCGTGCCCGGTTCGCGCGGATCCGAGGATGCGGCCGGCGCACGCTCAGGTCCAGAGTGGCGAGTACTCAGTGCCCTGAGCTCAACCACTCATGCCCGCCGGCCGGCGGGCGGTAGGATGCGCCGATATGAACCCATCCGCGACGCGGGCGGTCGGCCCGGCCGGGGACCGGGCGCTAGCCGAGAGCTGGCCGTTCGTCGGGCGCGTCAGCGAGTTGGCGGCGCTGGGCCGGGCACTGGCGGGTGGCGGCGCGGTGAAGGGGGCGGTCGTCTGCGGCCCGGCGGGGATCGGCAAGTCCCGGCTGGCGCGGCAGGCGGCGGCGCGCTACGAGTCCGCGGCCGGTGCACCGTGGTTCCTGCGGGGTTCGGACGCTGCCCGGCCCACGGCCATCGGCATGCTCGGCGGCGCGGCCGGATCGGCGGTGCCGCCGAGCGCGGGCGCGCCACGCCTGCTCGTACTCGACGACGCCGACCTGCTCGACGACGTGTCAGCACTCGTCCTCGAACAATGGGTGTCCGCCGACCGGGTGCGCCTGCTCGCCACGCTGCGCGCCGGCGCGCGCCTGCCGGACGCACTCGGCGCGCTGCTGGCATCGGGACTGCTGAGCCGGGTCGACCTCGCGCCGCTCGGCGAGCGCGACGTGGCCGAACTGCTCGCCGGGGCGCTCGGCGGCGAGGTCTCCCCCGGGACGGTGCGCGAGATCCACCGCCTCAGCGCGGGAAACTCGCTCTTCATCAGGGAACTGTTGCTCGACGCGGCGTCGGCCGGCACGCTACGGCGCGCCGACGACGGGGTCTGGCTCGTCGAGCGGGTCGCCGCGCGCTCCAGCGGGCTGGCCGAGCTGCTGGAGACGCGGCTGGCCGGGGTCAGCGGACCGCAGCGCGCCGCGCTCGAACTGGTGGCGCTCGCGCCGGGCGTGGGCCTGCGGCTGTTGCTCGGCCTGGTCGAGCCGCCGGTCGTCGAGGCGCTGGAACGACGGGGCCTGATCGAGGTCGACCGCGAGGACCGGCGGCTGCCGACGCGCGTGCATCACCCGCTTTATCGTGAGCTGATAGCCCGGTCGACCCCGGTGTCCGCACGGCTCGGCGCCGCGCGGCGGCTGGCCGACGCGCTGGAGGCCACCGGGCTGCGCCGCGCCGAGGACCTGGTCCGCTGGGCCGTGTGGCGGCTGGACGGAGGCGGGACGCCGGACCGGGCGAAGATGGCCGCCGCGGCCCGGTACGCGGCCGCGGTACGCGCGGAGGCCGGCGTACGGGAACGGCTCGCCGCAGCAGCCTTCGAACAACGGCGCGAGGTCGGCGACGGCCTGCTGCTGTACGAGGCCATGGTCGACGCGGGCCGCTCCGAGGCCGCGCAGGCCCTGCTCGACTCGCTCGGCGCGCTGGCCGCCTCGGACCACGAGCAGGCGGCGCTCGCCGCCGCGCGGGCCCATCGGATCAGCTGGTCCACCGGACGGCTCGACGAAGGCCTCGCCATCCTCGAAGATGCATCCCGCGCGGTCTCGCAGGCGCAGGCGGCGGCGCAGCTCGCGGCGAACCACGGCATGCTGCTCGCCGTCACCGGCCGGTTCGACGCCGCTATCAGCGAGCTGGAACCGCAGCTGCACGCCCCGTGGCCGCAGGTGCGGGCACTGGCCGCGGCCGGCGCGGCGATGGCGTATCCGCTGGTGGGCAGATTCCGCGCCGGGCTGGACGCGTTCGATTTGGCAATGGCCGAACGCGCGCCGGACGACGACGTGGCCGGCACCGCCCCCTCTCTCTGCGCCCTCGCGGCGCGCGCGCTGTGCGATTACGGCGACCCGTCGACCGCACTCACCCGCGCGCGGGCCGCGATCGACGACACGCTCGACCGCGGCGACGTCGTCGGCCAGGCGTGGACCCGCGCCGGGTTGGCAAGCGTGTGCCTCGGCATCGGGGACCTGCCCGCAGCCGCGGCTCAGGCCGCTGAGTCCGGGCGCCTGTTCGAGGAGCTGCCGCATGATCCGAGCGGCCGCCTGTGGTGCCTGGCCACCGGCCTGTCCGCGGCGGCGCAGCGCGGTGATCGCGCGGCGGCGCAGCGGCTGGCCGACGCGTTGTCGACGCTCCCCGTGCCTCCGCAACTACGTGCGCTGAGCACGGAGGTGGTCCGGGCCTGGTCCTGGCACGACTACGCGTGTGGCAAAGGCGACGCAGCCGGGCAGCGTCTGGCGCAGGCAGCTGATGCGTGGGCCGACGAAGGCATGGTGGCACCCGCCGTCACGGGCGCGCTCGACCTGTTCAGGCTCCGCCACCTCGATGCGGCGACGCGCGTGCTCGACCGTGTCGCAATACCCGACGACTGGCCGCTGGGCGCCTGTATACGTCAACTGATCGACGCTGCCGCCGCTGGAAAGCCGACCGCGCTGCGCGAGGCGGCGGACGCACTGCACGCACTCGGATTCACCCTCTACGCCGCCGAAGCGTACGCCGCCGCGGCGCTGGCCTCCGGTGAGCCGGCCGGAAACGCAGTCGGTCGCACGTCGCGGACCGCCTCGCGCGCGTTGTCGCTGGCCGCCGAGTGCGACGCACGCACCCCGCTGCTGCGCCACCTCGGCCCGCTGCGCGCGCTGACCCCACGCGAACGACAGATCGCCGAGTGCGCTGCGGACGGCCTGAGCAACCGACAGATCGCCGATCGGCTGCGGCTGTCGGAACGGACCGTCGAGAACCACCTCGGGCGCATCTACGGCAAGCTCGGCGTCGCGGGCCGTTCCGAGTTGGGCGAGGCGTTGCACCGCGACAGACATCACACGTAGTCGTACATCACACATAGTCGAGCACTGCATCGAGCGGGTACGGCACGTGGTCGAGATCGACGGCCTGCGCCATGACGGCCGAGTAGCGGTACTTGCCGCCGGAGCGGCCGCTCATCAGACGTCGAAGTTGGTCGTGCAGGCTGCGCTCGCGCTGCGCTGGCTGGCGTTGCAGCCTACGGAACGAGGCGAGTTGGCCCTCGGCCTCGACGAGTTGCTCCACGCGCCCGGCACCGACGGCCCGGATCAGCTCGTCCTCCAGGTCCGCCGTACACACGAAGAACCCGAACTCCGCCAGAGCGGTGTGCGACGACTGCGCGCCGAGGCCTGCTCGCGCGAGGCCCTGCCTGAAGAAGCGCTCCTCGGCACTGTCGTAGAGCCCTGCGACCTTCACGCCGAGCCCGCGCGGACCGTAGCGGTCGAGGTAGTGCCCGATGTTCGTCGCACCGCCCATCGCCACGACCTCGATCCGCTCACGCTCCAGGTCCCGGCCACGCCGACGCGCCAGCACCTCCAACGCCAGCCGATCGCTGGGCCCTTCCACGAGCACGACTGCACGCGGACGCGTGTCCGCCGGCGCATCGGGGCTCGTGCTCGTCTCCATCGACCTGACGATAACCACCACGGCCGTCGCCGTGCGCGGCATTATCGCTGCGCACGGCGACGGACACCGGTTGCTTTACCCGGTTGCTCTACCCAATCACGCACCGCCGACGGCGGTGACTCCGGCGAGCGTGCCGACGAAGACCTGGTCGCCGACGAGGATGGGTGACGTGAAGCTCGGAGCGCGGCCGATCTGTATCTGCGCCTTCGTGGCTCCGGTGGCGGGGTCGAGCGCGTAGAGCTCGCCGCCGTTGTAGTCCATGTACCAGACGGCGCCGCCGCCGACCACGGGCGAGCCCGCGGCCGGGGTGGTGACCTTCCACAGCTGCGTCGGCGTGCCGGTGGAGCTGATGGTCACGGCTTGTGGCCCGGTGGTGCAGGGCAGGTAGACCGTGTTCCCGACGACTGCGGCGGTACCGAAGGTCTCACAGGTGTTGGCCAGTTCCGCGACCTGGCCGCCGACGCCGCCGAGAGAGCTGTTGTTCAGCACGTAACCGTTGCCGGTCTTGCCGTCCGCGTAGATGTACTGGCCGACCAGGGCCGGGGTCATGGCTCCCAGGTCCGCGTCGCCGGAGTTCTGCGAAGCCCAGTCGGAGGGGGCGAAGAAGTCGAGCCGCTGGAGGCCGGGAGACAGTTCGATCACTGAGTCGCTGCCGTCGTAGGTTCCCGATGTGGCCGCGCCGTTCCCGGATGCGTACAGCAGGTTGGGGCCGTCCACGACGCCGCCGCCGGTGCCCCAGATTCCGCCTTCGCGGGCGGTCGGCACCGCGTAGCTCTGTAGACTCGCGCCGGCGGTGGTCACCGAGACCACTTGGCCGATGTAGTTGCCGCAGTCGCCGTATAGGCCGCCATACGGTATGTAGATCCGGCCGTTCCAGAGAGTCAGGGCGCCGCGCTGCTGGAACGCGATCGCCGTGCCCGCCGGCGGCTCGACCTGAACCTGCACCTCGACCGCGCCGGTGCCGGCGTTGATGCCGAACAACTCGTGCGTGCCGCCGAGCAGCTCGGCGAGGGCGTACACCCGGTTGGTGTCCGGGTCGTACACCATCGTGCTCGTGATGCCCAAGGGATTGATATCACCGCAGGGCAGGCTCGACGACGGCTCCGGGGAGCCGACGTGCGTCGACCACACGACGGCGCCGGTGGATCGGCTCAGTGCGTAGACCGTGTCGTTTTCCGTGGCTGCGAAAATCTTGCCGCCGACGAGCAGCGGCTGTCCGTACACCGCCGCGTCGAGCGCCGCGTTCCAGTCCACCGCGAGTGTCGACAGCGGGCTGGCCTTCGACTGGTACCCGTCGCGCAGGTTGTCGAGGTGATAGGTAGGCCAGTCCCCTGGTGTGATCGCCGCGCTCGCGGCGGGACCGGCGGCAGTTGCGGCGGCGGCGCACGAGACGACGAGAGTCAACGCCGCGGCTGTCCGCATGATCGTCCTTCTCATGAGCCGCAGGCTAGAGAGCGGCGCGTGCGCCGCCAACGGCCGCGTGTCGCGCATCCGGCCCACCTGCGACGACGCAGGGCCTTTCGCCCGGGAAAGGCGAAACTTTCCGGAACATCATCACTCTCCTATCGAGGGCTGGTGGGAAAGCCCTCGCGGATCAGGGTCGTGACGACGGCGGCGCGTCCGGGTTCGGTGAGCGGGCCCGGCAGATCGGCCGCCGTGAACGCCGCCGTGCTCGCGGCGGCGAATCGCACCGCGGCGCACTGCTCGCCCTCGAAGCGCACGGTCACGCGACTGCCGCGGGACGGGGCCCGTCAACCGACACGCCCGGCCTGCAAACGAAAGCAGGCCGGGCGTGTCGGTTGCGGTGATGAGCTGCCGCGGTTGGACCACCGCGGGGATGGACTACTCGGCGGCGTTACGAGACGCGACGAACTCCTGGAGCGACATCGGCGGCTGACCGCCGATCTTCTCGAACGCGTCCGTCCGCGAGAAGAAGCCGGAACCGCTGCCGAAGGCCTTGAGCATCGCCCAGAGGCTCGACAGGTGCTCGACGGAGATCGGGTCCTGGTACAGGTCCAGGGCCAGCTTGCGCCACTCGTCGGGATCGACGTCGACGTAGGGCACCCCGAACGCCTCGGCCACCTGGCCGATGCTGGGGACCTCGCTGATGAGCCAGACCGGGTCGGTACTGACCTTGTCGGCCGTCAGGAGGCTGAGGACGACCCGCACGACGTCCGCCGACGCCACCAGCGGCATGTCGGTGGTGTCCGCGCCGAGCGGCAGCGGGAGCTCCTTGCCGGCCCCGTTTCCGAGCGCGACCGCCATGTTCTCGTAGAAGACCGCGGCTTCCACGTGCACGGCCTCCGGAATCGCGGCGGAGAAGACCTGCTCCGCGACCCAGTGCCGCTGCATGTGCGGGGTGATGCCGGCGTCCTTGCCCGCGTAGATCATCGACACGTCGACAAGCCGCTGCACACCCGCGTTCCGGGCGGCGGCGGCGAAAGTCGCGGCGGCCTCGGGCATGCCACCGCGCACGGGGTAGTTGAAGTAGGCACGCTGCACGCCCTCAAGCGCGGGAGCGACCTGCTCGATGTTGCGAAGGTCGCCGACGAACACCTCGGCGCCGAGGTCCCGCAGTTCCTGAGCCCGGTCATCGTCCAGGCGCACGAAGGCGCGAACCGTGTAGCCGAGTTTGAGCAGCTCCTGAGTGACGGTCCGGCCAGTCCCGCCTTGCTGAATTCGCCGGGAGGGGGCGTTTTCGGCCCCACGAGTCTGGCCCGCAGCACCGGTGACGAGAATCGTTTCCATAGTTGTGCTCCATCACAGGGTGAGTTCGAACGCGGCATTCAGTTTTTCAGCGCGTGCAAGAGTCACGCCGGAGGCCATAGCACAGCTATCCGGCGTAACGGACATTAGGGCATTGGTTAATCGGTCAGAGGCCAGCGTCACACACCTTGAGCCGAGCCGCTTCTCTGACCTTGCCACGTCTTTGACGCGCTGAAAGGGCGGGCTTGCCCACCGCCGCGAGCCTGTGAACGGTACTACAGCGAACCCTCCCGGGGTGCGTACTGACACATCCGGCATACGACGTGATACGCGGGGCATACGACGATGTGCGAACTCCCGGTCAGCGGGGGTGTCCGCACATCGCCGCAATCGTTACGCCCTGCGATAGCCGGCAGTACCTACGAGCACTGAACTCATGTGCTGACTCAGGTGTTGTTGGCCAGGGCCAGCAGACGAGCGCTGTCGCCGTTGAACCGGTCGCGGTCCACGGCACCTGAGATGCCGCTGACCGAGCCCGCGTCCGTGTACTGCCAGAGCGTCGCGAACGGGAAGCCGGCCGGGATGGTGGGGTTGGCCGCCGTGGTCCAGTCCGCCACGAACAGCGGGCTTCTGGCGGACATGCCGCTCCAGCCGCCGGTGCAGGTGTTCCACCAGCTCGGGCTGGTGTAGATGACGACGTCGCGGGTGGTCCGCGCCTTGTACGTGTTGTAGAAGTCGAGGATCCACGAGTCCATCGCGGAGGCCGACAGGCCGTAGCAGCCGCCCTCCAGGTCCACCATGCCCGGCAGCGTCAGGTTGTCCGCCGACCAGGCGCCGCCGTTGCTGGCGAAGTAGTTCGCCTGCGTCGCGCCGCTGGAGGAGCCCGGCTGCGCGAAGTGGTACGCGCCGCGGATCACCTTCGCCTTGTAGGCGTTCAGGTAGTTGGCGTTGAACGTCGGGTCCTTGTACGTGGTGCCCTCGGTGTCCTTGATGTAGGCGAAGGAGATGCCCGCCGCCTTCACCGCCGACCAGTTGATCGTGCCCTGGTAGTGCGAGACGTCGATGCCCACGGGGCCGCCCGTGAAGGCCATCGGGGTCACCATGTCGGGGCTGATCAGCACGTGCCGGGTGTCCGGCTTGAAGTCCTTGGCGTCCTTCAGGTAGCCGACGCCCATGTACCCGTCGCCGAGCGGGATCTCGCTGCCCTGCGGCAGCTGCGCGGTGGCGGGAGCCGCGGCGGCCGGGCCCGCCGCGGTGAGCGCGAGGCCGGCGGCGAGCGCGCCGGCCATCAGCATCGTCCGTACGGTTCCGGTGTTCTTGAATCGGGTTGTCAAGGTGGTTCTCCTGGTGCCTTGTGGGTGTAGGCGAGCGCAGGCAAACGGTGCGCCCCGTAATCCGTTTCCCGGAATCGGCCGCGAGACGAAGTCGCCGTCCGAAATCAGGGTCCGGATTCAGATCAAGATCTGTTATAGCAGACCGGTAAGGCCTGTCAAGGCAACCGGGTTTTACGGATCGGCGTCCACTGATTCGTGGCGAACGTAGCCGGTCGGAGGCGCTCGGCCCCGTCAAGAAATGCCGTCGAAAATCTGGGTCAATTGTGCGCGGTTAGCACCCGGTGACGCGGGCGGCAAGGCCGGCGCGAGATATTTCCCTTTATTTGACCCCTATGCTCACGTGAATTTCCTTCACGTTCCGCGGGCCCGGTTGAGGCGGCCCGGTTGAGGCGTCCGCCGCGCAGTGCCGTACACGCCCCGCCGCGGCGGCTTTCATGAATCAGTGTCCTGCGGCAACATGGTGACCATGGCGCGCAGGAAGTGGTTCGGGAACCGCGTCGGGTTCGTCTATCTGGTTCTCGCCGTGGCGGGGGCCCTCTGCGCGCTGGGCCTGGCTGCCTACTACCACTTGGGCACCGCCGCCGAGACGGCGACCATGCTGCCCTCGGTGGCTGGCTTGTACCTGTCCTGGGTGACGTTCCAGGCGGGGCTGTCGGACGGTGTGTCCGGGCGCGATCTGGTGACGATCGCGGGCGATCTGGCGAACGCGGTGGAAGCCCAGTGGCGGCAGGAGGCGCGGCTGCGCCGCCTGAACGATCCGTATCCGCTGCCCGTCTCCTGGTCTCCGGCCGCCGAGAGCCTGGTCGAAGCGTGGCCGCTGCTCACCGCGACGGCCCGGCAGTGGCCCGGCGGCCCGCCGAACCAACCGGCCGAGTGGGCGAACGAGCCCTCGCAGCTGGCGGCGCAGTGGGCGCAGATCGTCGAGGTCTTCCGCGGGCATGTGCCCACGCGGCGCCTGGTGGTGCTCGGCGAGCCTGGTTCCGGCAAGACGATGCTGCTGGTCCGCCTCACGCAGGGACTGCTGGCCGAGCGCGCGGCCGGCGCCGAGTTGCCGGTTCCGGTGATCTTCTCGCTGGCCTCCTGGAATCCGCAGCGCCAGGACCTGTTCGCGTGGATGAGTTCGTGTATGGAACGCGACTACCTGGGTCTCGAACAGCGCGCCCCGGCGCCGTACCAGCAGGCCACCCGGGCCCACGCGCTGCTCGACCAGCGCCTCGTCCTGCCGGTGCTCGACGGCTTCGACGAGATGGCGGCCGGCGTGCGCGCCGCCGCGCTCGACGCGATCAACCAGGCGCTGCCCGCAGGCCAGGGGCTGGTGCTCTCCAGCCGCACCGAGGAGTACCGCCGCGCCGTCCTGGCTCCCGGCTCCGTCTCGGTGAAACTCACCGGCGCCGCAGGCATCGAACTGCGGCCGCTCGAAGCGCCGCAGGTCGGCGCGTATCTGCTGCGGGACGCCGGCGACGACGATGACGCCGCGCGGCGCTGGTCGCCCGTGATCGAGCAGCTGGGCACCGCGGCGCCGGTGGGGCTGGCACTGCGCAGACCACTGATGCTGTTCCTGGCCCGCACCCTCTACAACCCGCGTCCCGGCGAACACAGCGGCGAGAACGGCGGCGCCGCGCTGCCCGATCCCCGCGTCCTGTGCGACAAGCTGAGGTTCCCGGACCAGCAGGCCGTCGAGCAGCATCTGCTCTCCAGCTTCATTCCCGCGTGTTACCGGCCGCCGCTCGCGAGCAGTCGGCTGACGTGGGACGCCGAGCGGGCGCAACGTACGTTCTCCTATCTGGCGCGACACCTCGAAGACGTCGAGACCTCGGACCTCGCGTGGTGGCGGCTTCCGGATTCGCTGCCCCGGCGTGCGTCGACCCCGGCGCTCTGGATCGTCCTGATGGTGTCGCTCGCGGCGCCCGCCCTGGCGCTGGCCGTGGGCATCGCAGGTCTCGCATTCGGGATCGTGCGTGCCGCCGCCGGTGATCCGTGGAGCATGGCACTGGCGGCCGTGACGAGAGCCGTGATCGGCGGGGCCGTCCTCGGAGCGACATTCGGTCTCACCACCGGCGCGACGGCCGGCCGGAGTTTCCGGCTACGGCGCCTTCTCGCGCCGCTGCGGAAGAAGGACTCGAACCCGATCACCAGCGTCGGATGGTCGTTCGACGGCCGGGCGGCGTTGTTCGCGGCGTTGTTGGGCGCCGCCGTCGGAACGGTGATCGCCATCGTCGCCGACCGGACGTTCGGGCTCACCATAGCGGTGTTCATCGCGGTGACGGGCCTGCTGTGGGGCGGGGCGCGAACCGATCCCGCGGATGTGACCAGGATGGTCGGCCCTGATGCGCTGCTCTCTCATGACCGGCGCATAACGTTGCAGGCGTGTGTCTTCTTCAGCCTCGTCGACAGCGCAATCACCGGCGTCCTCGTGGCGATGATCTTGCGTGAGAATATATATACGTATACAAATGCCATCGGCAGCCCGTTCATTCTGGGGGCGGTAGGCGGCCTCGCGCTCGGCATCGTGGCCCAACCGGACAAGTCCGCCTGGTGGGCGTTCACGGTCGTCCGCTGGCACCTCTCGTGGGAACGCGACCTTCCCAGAGACCTGATGGGCTTTCTCGTCGACGCGCATCGCCGCGGCGTCCTGCGCCAGGTCGGCGGGATCTACCAGTTCCGGCACCTCGACCTACAGCGCCACCTGGCGGACCAGCCCTCCGCCCCGACGAGCCGCGGCGGCACCCGGCGGCGGCGCCCGCGTCTCGAAGTGCGCGTCGCGACCTTCCTGCGCCAGCCGGCCGGTGGCACCGACGCTCTTCCCACTCCCGCAGGCTCCTGACACCGAGTCCGGCGATCGCGGGTCCTTACTCGCAGTCGGCGCCACCGGTCCGAGTCTTTACCAAAACTTGGTGCATAAATGGACAGATATTGTCAAATGCCTCATTGCTCCTGAAATATCAGGCCTCTTTGATGACGACGAGGCCACCACCTCACGTCTCAGTGCTCTTCCGACAGGAGAGTCTCATGCGCAACCGCATACCCACAGGTATCATCGCCGTCGCCGCCTCGACCGCCGCGCTGATCGCGTTCGCGGCCCCGGCCCAGGCGGCGCCCGCCACCGCCCACCACGCCACGGTGACGGCGAACGGCCACGCCGCCTCCCCCGCGTTCGGCGGCAGCGGGCTGCTGTCCTACGGCGGCGGCACCGTCGTGACCACGCCGCACGTGTACATCGTCTACTGGGGCAGCCAGTGGGGCAGCTCCTCGATCACGAACGACCCGTCGGGCGAGGCCGCGCTCCAGCTGTCCTTCTTCAACCACGCCTACGGCAGCGGCGACACCTACTTCACGTCGCAGACCCAGTACTGCCAGGGCGTGGCGATCGGCACGACGCAGTGCGGCTCCTCGGGCACCCACGTCGGCCACCCGTCGGCGAGCCCGGTCGCCGGGACCTGGCTGGACAGCGCCTCCGCCGCGCCGAACAAGCCGAGCGCCACGCAGTTGGCCGCCGAGGCCCGCCGCGGCGCCTCGCACTTCGCAGTGTCCGGCGACAACGTCCAGATCATCGTCGACTCGCCGCACGGCGTGGTGCCCAGCGGATTCAAGACCCAGTACTGCGCGTACCACGACCTGACCACCGCCTCGACCGGCGGCGACGTGCCGTGGACCAACATGCCGTACGTCACCGACGCCGGCGCCGCCTGCGGCTCCAACTTCATCCCGGCCAGCGGCGGGATCAGCGGCACCACCGAGGGCGTCACCATCGTCGGCGGGCACGAGTACGCCGAGACGCTCACCGACCCGCAGGCGGGAAGCGGCTGGCTCGACGCCGCGGGCTACGAGACCGGCGACAAGTGCGCCTGGATCTCCAGCGGCCAGGGCGCCAGCGCGGTCATCACCATGAACGGCGCGAACTTCGCCGTGCAGTCCGAGTTCAGCAACAACTTCAACAACGGCGCCGGAAACTGCGTCACCTTCTACTCCAGCGCGACGAACCAGCACTGACCCACGCGCGCCGCCGCCGGGTCCGGCCGGGTCCGGCGGCGGCGCGCCGCTGAACTCAGCACCCTCACACGAGCCGGAGAGAGCCCTGATGTCAACGCGCAGCCGCCTCGCCGTCACCGCAACCGCCACGCTGACCCTCGCGGCGCTGGCCCTCGCCGGCGGATGCGGCTCGGCCCGCCACACCGCGGTGTCGGACCCGCCGAGCGGCCTGCCCGCCTGCCACGCGCCCGAAGCCCCCGTACTGCCGCACACGGCCGGCAGCCTGTCCGAAACCGACTCGGGCGCATACTGCCTGGCCGCCGGCCGGCTGCTCGACGTGTTCCTCACCGCGCCGGGCGGCAGTGCGCCGGCCACCCGCTGGAGCCGGATCAGCACGGCCGACACGTCAGTGGTCGGATACGGCAGTGCGGGCGTGCTCACCCCGCCGGTCGATGTGACCGCGGGCGTCTTCAAGGCCGTGCACCACGGCGTCACGACACTGAGCAGCACTCTGCCGAACGGCACCGTCTGGCGCGTCACGATCGTCGTGCAGTAGCACCGCAGGTCATCCGCGCCCACCGTATTCGTGATCTGACCCCCGTGCCGCCCTTGTCGGTGAGGCTCGCTAGCGTTCCCGCCAGCACTCGATGGATGGGAGTCGGAGCCGATGGGTTGGTTGCCCGCGGGCGAGGGGTACGAGGTCGCGCTGGTGGACGGGCGGGTGGCCGCGCGGGCCACCGGCGGCCGGGCGGCGGGACGGCAGCTCAAGACGCTGCCGAAGGCGCTGAAGGAGCATCCTGAGATCGAGCGGCTGCGAAAGCTGGCCGAGTGGCTCGACCGGCACGCGGCCGGCTGCCTCGCGCAGGTGGACGCCTGGATGGTCTCCTCGCTTCCGGTGCCCACCGGGCTGCTCGCCCGGGTGTGGGCGGACGAGGCGTGGCGGGTCGCGCTGCGCGATCTGGTGGTGGTCGGCGACGATCCGGATCGCGCCGGCTTCCTGCGCGACGCCTCTGACTCGGGCGAGCTGCGGGTGGTGGACCTGGACGGCGAGACGGTCCGGCTGCGCCCCGCGACGGTCACCCTGCCGCACCCGGTACAGCTTCCCGATCTGGACGAGCTGCGCGAGTTCGCGGCCGAACTCGGTGTCGTCCAGCGGGTCGAGCAGATCCACCGGGCGACCTGGACGAAGCCGGCGGACGGCGAGCTGGGCGCGGACGCGACCGAGGTCAGGCAGTTCGCGGGCGGGAAGTACGCCAGCCGCTTCGGCCTCGCGGCCCGCGCCACCTCGCTCGGCTACCGCGTCTCCGGCGGCTACGCGACCTGCAAGGTGCGCGACGGCGGACGGACGGTGGAGGCGTCGATCTGGATCGGCGAACCGTACTGGGACGGCGACACCGAGACCGGCGGCCTGAGCTGGAGCGGACCGGAGGGCCGCGGCATGCGGCTGCGCGAGGTCGGCCCGGTGGCGTGGTCGGAGGGGATGCGGATGGCGGCGGCGCTGTACGCCGGACGCGTGATCGAAGAGGGGGCGAAGGCATGACCAGTGTCGAGACGATGGCTCAGACGGCGGGGGCGACTGAGACTGTGGGGGCGACTGCGGCCGAACTCCTGGCCGCCGGGGCGATCCTGCCGCCGGACACCGCGGACGCGGGCGAGCGCGCGGTGCCGCTGACCGCCCGCGCGTATCAGCATCCTGGGCTCGCGGACCGGGTCGTGGTCCGGCTGGTGCCCGCCGAGCTGGGCGTCGCCGAGGACGCCGCGGCCGGGTTCCTCGGGCTGGCGCCCGCGGCCGAACCGGCCGTCGTCGGCCTCGGCATGCGCCAGGCTCTCGGTTTCCCCGAATGGGTGCTCGTGCACCATCCGGAGGACGGACACCACGCACTCGGCGTAATCCCGGAACTTGAGCGGGCCGCGCGGCAGGCGAAGACCAAGCCCAAGGCCGCCCTGGACGCCTATCTGGAGCTGGCCGGACGGCTGGCCGGCGCCGTCCCGCACTTCCTGCCCACGTATTACGAGCAGGCCGGCCGGGTCTTCCTGTCGGTCGAGAACCCGGTGTACGCCGCGCAGATGTTCGGCAAGGCGCGCGCGGCAGAGGCCGAACACGGTCTGCGCGTCGACGAGGAACGGCTCGACGCGGTCTTCCTCGAATTCGCCCTCGCCGGCGCGCTGCCGGTGAAGGTGCTCGCGGGATATGGCAAGGAGCTGACGGCACGGCTCCCCGGGCAGGAGGCGCTGACCCGCTTCACCCGGCTGTGCGTCCGGCGCACCGCGGGCGGGCTGCCGCCTTCCGCGCAGATGACCACCGAGCTGCGCAAGCTGGCCAAGGCCGCGGGCGCGAACGCCGACTCGGTCGAGCAGGACTTCCTGGTCGAGCTGCTCGCCTTGCCCGCCACCCTGCGCGCGGCCGTCGGCTGGTGGAAGGCGCACCGGGCGGGACTGATCGCGCTGGCCCGGCGGGAGCCGACGGCACGGCGCACGCTGCTCGACGCCATGCCTACCGGCGGCGACGCCGAGATGGCAGGGCTCTGGCTCGACGTGCTGATCGAATCAGGGGCCGCCGACGCGCTGCACGACCCGTCGGCCGCCTCGCAGCTGCGTCCGTCCGACGGCACCGCCGGATGGCTGCGCCGCTTCCAGCGGATGCGCGAGGCCGTGGGCTGGTGGCGCAACCCCCGCCGCCTGCCGCAGCTGTATCAGCTGGTCGAGCACTGCGCGGACCGGTTGCTCGCCGAGCTGTCCGCCCCCGGCGTGACCCCGCTCGCAGTACCCGATGACGTCGACCTGCTGGACCTGCTGCTCTCCCTCGGCCTGCCGGTCGCCGACCCCGGCAACAACGAGACGCTGAACCTGGAGCGCTGGTCCGAGGGCGAGGGGCAGCGCGACCTGACCGCGCTCGCCGCCGACACGCGCTTCCGGCGCGCCTTCGACCGCGGCGCCGACCGGTTCAGCAATGACGACGACGGCCGACGCGCCATCAGCGTCCTGGCATCGACGGCCGGCGGCCGGTCGCTGCTGTCCGAGTGGGTGCGCGCGATCGCGCGACGCTTCGGCGCGGTCGGGCTCCCGCAGCTGCCGAACGCGATCGAGCGGCTGTCGTGGCTGCCCGGCGAGGCGCTCGCCCTGGCCGAGCAGGAGGTGCGCGGCGCCGCGGCGACCGACCTCGCGCCCGTCCTGTCCCGCACCCTGCGCACCGGGTTGTTCGACGAACTGAGCTGGCCGGCGTGGGACCAGGCGGTGGCCGAACTGATCGCGCGTAAGGACATTGACGACCTGGTCATCGCAGACGCCTGGCCCCACCTGATCGTCGCGGGTCCGACGCAGGTGCGGGTGATCGGCTCCGAGGGCACCGTGCTCACGCACGACCTGCGCATTCCCGACCGGGACCGGTACAGCGACCCGGGCTTCCACTACGTGGACGGCGAACTGCTCGTCTACTGGCACTCACGCTCCGCGGGGAACAACGAGCTGCGCGGGTACTGGCACGGCTCCGCGGATCGCATCCAGACGATCGAGGCCCAGTCCACCCGCGGCACTCGGATCAGCTGGTATCACAGCCTCAACTCCACCCTGCCGCTGCCCGGCGGGGGCCGCGCGGTCGGCGGCGGCGTGCTGCACCGCGGCGACACCGTGATCCCGCAGGAAGGATCAGTCCTCGGCGACGGCACCTCATACTGGGTGTGGGGCTCGGACGACTCGGACGGCGGCAACCACCACGGCTGGTTCGAATACGACCCCGCAACCGGTCAACGCGGCCGCCGGAGCAATCCGGCCTTCTTCAACGACACGCTGCGCGACGCGCCTTCCGGCAGCACGTTCGAGGCCGGCACGCTGCGGCCGCTCGGCGACGCACTGTCCGGCTGGTGCATCCTCAATCTGCCCGACGGCTCGATACGCGGGCGGGACGTGGCAGGTTTCGAAGTCACCGTGCCCAAGGGATCCCAGCGCCCGGTGCGCGCCCTGGCGCTGCCCGGCGCCGACGTCAGCCGTCCGGCCGCACTCGTGCGCGGCTACTACGAACTGGCCGTCATCGACGCGGACGGCGTCACCACGGCGCAGGTAAGGACCGACCGCGAGCCGGGAGAAATGTGCCGCGGAACCCTGCTCCTGCCGCCGACCTCCTTCTGGCACTGCATGCGGCCGCGCGATCCGCAGGGCTCGGCGGTGCTGCGCCAGATCGACGACGCCCAGGTCGCCCTGCTGCTCAAGGTCGGTGCCGAGCAGTTGGGCGCCAAGCAGGCTCACGACCGGCTGCCGGACCTTGTCAGCGAACTGCTCCCGCAGGTCACCGACCGCAACCTGCTGGCCGGGATCACCGGCGTCGTGCGTTACGCCGCCGAACAGCAGATGACGCTCGACCAAGTGGCCGGGCGGCTCGACGACGCGCTCGCGGGCAGCCGCCAGGACACCGGTCCCGTCGGCCCGGATGACAGCATCCTAACCGAGCCGCTGCGCAGCCTCGGCGCGTCCCGGCTGCACTGGAGCCACGGCAAGGGCAAGGACGGAGACGGCGTCTTCCGTCAGCTGCGGCTGATCGGCGAGGCGCTGCGCGAGACGTCCGGCCCGGCCGCGAGGATCCAGCTTCACCTGGACGGCACGCCGCTGCCCTGGCCCACGGTCGGTTGGTGGCACGCACTGCTCGACGGCTGCGGCGCGCTGGCGATGCGGGCCGCGTCACCGATCACCGAATCAGAGGTCGGCGACGCGCTGCGCGAGGTGCTGCGGGTGTTCGACGAGGCCGGACTCGCCGCCCCGGCGGAGCACAGCCCTTGGCGCCGGGTCACCGTCTTCCTGCCGAACCGCCTGGTCAACAAGCCGAACGGCGGTCGGCGTTCCGGTCCCATGCACGGCCTGCTCCCGACGGCCGGCGGTGGCCTGCTCGCAGCTCTCCACGCGGATTGGAGCGACAACGGCGTCGACTTCACCGCTCTGCACTATGATCCGGCCGGCCGCCACGCGGTGCCTGCGCCGTACACCCTGCGCAGCATGCACGCGATCGGCGAGCAGCGCGAGTCCGGTTGGCTCACCGCGTTCCGCACCGAACTGGCGCAGCGCGGCCCGGCACCGTGGTTCCCGGCGGCGGCCGAGGAGTTCGCCCGGCTGACCGGAACCACCCCGACCGAGGCGCGCCTGATCATGGCCGGCCTGCCGGGCATCGAGCCGAACGACCGCAATACCCTGACAGCTGAGGCCCGAACCTTGCTCGGATCGAAGGCCGCTGAGATCAACGTCGCCCGGGACCAGCTGTGCCGGATCGACGCCGAGACGCGCCGCGCCGTCGTCACCGCGCTGCTGCCCGCCGACCCCGCACGGCTGTGGACCGACGGTCCGGACGCGGCGGCTGCGGCAGAAGTGTGGAATCGCAGGGTCGGCAGACGCGTCGCGGTTCCCGAGGCGCTGCTCGCCGAGGCGGCTAGTGCGGTCCGGACGAGTTGGTCGCCGCCGCAGGCGCTGCCCGCGCTGCTCGACCCGCACGCCTCGCCCGAGCTGAGCCGCGACCTGAAGTGGGCGGTGAACGGCGATCGGGTCGGGCCGGCCGTCAAGGATGCGGTCGGCTTCACCACCGAGACGCTCGTCGGCGGCACGGCGCTGCTGGCCTGGCTCGCGCACCGGCTCCCGGCTGGCGACCCGACCCGCGCGGCGCTGCCCGCGGCGTTCGACGCGATGAACGCCCGCTTGGCGAACCCCGAGCTGATGCTCAGCCTCGACCGGTACGTATATCTGCCCGGATTCCGCGAGGCCGCGGGAGCACCGACCGAGGTCGGCGAGAACTACGAACGCTACGGCGCCGTCATCATGGCGACCCACGACCAGCAACCGATGCCCGCAGTTCGCGTGGCGATGCTGGACGCGGCGGGGCACGACCCTTACCTGCCCGTCCTGCGCGGCGACACGCCCACGCCCTTCAAGTTCGAGGCCGCACTCACGCTCGTCCGCGACCCCCGATTCGCCGCGCTGCTCGCCGACCCTGGCGACCCGGTCGCCGGAGATCGGGACAAGAGTGGTACCTGGTCGCCGCAGGACCCGACGCGTTCGGTCCCTGATGTGGTCGCCGAGGTGGCGCACGAGCACGGTCTCGGCGCGGACACCGCCGCGCTGTACCTGATGCTGCTGGCGATGCCGGACCCGACCGACCGCAACGTGGCCCGGTGGACCGGCTGGAAGCCCGCGCGGCTGGCGGCGGCGCGCACCGAACTCGCCGCGACGGACCTGGTGGTGGAGGCCACACGGCCGCGCGCCGGACGCTCGCTGTTCCTGCCCGGCGGCTGGACCGCGCTCAAGGCGCCGTACCTCCCGGTCGAGCAGTGGAAGGCGCCGTTCTTCGGCCCGCTGTCCAGCGACGGCCGACCGGTACTCGGCGCGCTGGTGCCCGTCGAACCCGCCGGGCAGCTCTACCGCCGGGCCTGGCAGCGCGTGCGCGAGGGCGAC
>NZ_DASYZI010000267.1:0-2647 GCF_035946395.1 Actinocrinis sp. | reverse complement strand
CGCCTGGCGAACCACTGGGGGTGGTACCAGAACCTTGACCCGATGATCGCCATGACGGCCGGGACCAGCGTGAGCCGCACGACGAAGGCGTCCAGGAACACGCCGGCGGCGAAGCTGAAGCCGATCGCCTTGATGGTCGGGTCGTTGGTGAACATGAAGGCCACGAAGATGGAGAACATGATCAGCGCCGCCGCGGTGACCACCCGTGCTGACAATCCGGTGCCGCGCTGGACGGCGCGGCGGGCGCCGCCGTTCGCGGTGTACTCCTCCTTGATCCGCGAGACGACGAACACCTCGTAGTCACTGGACAGGCCGAAGATGATCGCCAGCATGATGACCGGCAGGAAGCTGATCGTCTGCGCCGGGGTGATGCCGAGCAGGTGCTGGCCCCAGCCCCACTGGAAGATCGCGACCTGGGCGCCGAGCGCCGCGGACATGGAGAGCAGGAAACCCAGGATCGACGTGATCGGCACCAGGATCGTCCGGAATGCGAACGTGAGCAGGATGAACGCGAGGCCGACCACGACGATCAGGAAGATCGGCAGGGCGGCAGACAGCTTGGCGGAGACGTCGATGTTGGACGCCGTGGTGCCGCCGATCAAGATGTGCGCGCCGGTGTTGCCCTCGATCGCGGCCCGGTCGTCGCGCAGCGTGTGCACGAGGCTGGCGGTGGCCGGGTCGCTGGGCCCGGACTTGGGAATCAGCCGGATCAGCGCGACGCCGTCCTGCGCGGCCAGCGGGGTCACCTGCGCGACGTCGGGCATCGTGGTGAGGGCCCGGGCGATCTGCTGGGTGTCTGAGGCGCTGAGGACGCCCAGGGCGACGATCAGCAGCGCACCGTTGTAACCGGCGCCGAAGCCTTCGGTAGTGAGGTCGTAGGCCTGGCGCTGGGTGTTGCCGGCGGACTGCGTGGCCCCGCTGGGCAGGCCCAGGTGGATCGACGCGGCCGGGATCGCGAGCACGCCGAGCAGGGCGATCCCGCCGAGGAGCACGGGTACCCGGTGGCGCACCACGAACCGGGCCCAGCCGGCGCCGGCCGTGCTGTCGGGGTCGGCGGCGGACCGGCGGGCGACCCGCGCGGCGCGGGCCCCGAGCAGCGGCAGCCGGGTGAACTTGGCCACCTTGGGGCCGGCGAAGCCCAGCATGGCCGGCAGCAGGGTCAGGGCGATCAGCAGCGCGACGGTGACCGAGGCCGCGGCGGCCAGGCCCATCACGGTCAGGAACGGGATGCCCACGACGGTCAGGCCGCACAACGCGATGATCACGGTCAGGGCGGCGAAGACGACCGAGCTGCCGGCCGTGCCCATGGCCAGCGGCACCGACTCCTCCGGGGTCATGCCGTTGAGCAGGTTGGTGCGGTGCCGGGACAAGATGAACAGGCCGTAGTCGATGCCGCAGGAGAGCCCGAGCATGAGCGCGACCGTGGTCGATGCCGAGGCGATGGTCAGCACCGACGCGACGGCGGTGATGCCCATCAAGGTGGTGACCACGCCGATGATCGCGCTCAGGATGGGCATGCCCGCGGCCGCGAACGCGCCGAAGGTGATCATCAAGATGCCGAACGCGATGAGCAGGCCGATCAGCTCGGGCGTCTCGGAGATGGGCGGGCGCCAGCCCGGGTAGACGCTGCCGTTGTATTCGACCTGCACGCCGTCGGCCTGCACGGGCTTCATCGCGTCCTTGACGGCGTTGAGGCTGGCGTCCTTCACGTCGGCCGCCTTGGCCGACCATTGCACTTGCCCGAGCGCCACCTGGCCGCTCTGCGACACTTGCCGGCCCTGGAAGGGATCCGCGACCGCGGAGACCTGCGGTATCGACCTGAGCTTGCTCATGGCCGTCTGGATCGCGGCCTGGGCGGCCGGATCGGTGACCTTCGCGCCGTCGCCCGTCGTGGCGAAGACGATCGTGCTCTGACCGCCGCTGAAGGCCGGCAGCTTGGCCGCCAGGACCTGCGCGGCGTTCTGCGCCTCGGTACCCGGGATGGTGAAGTTGTCGTTGGTCTTCCCGCCGCTGATGGTGGCGATGGCGATGGCGGCGATGGCCGCGACCAGCCAGGCCGCCAGGACCAGCCGCCGTCGCCGGAACGCGAAGCGGGCGAGTCGGTACAGGTAGTTCGACATGGCAGGTCTCCATGGATCGGATGCAGGTTCGGATCCGACCCTAGGACATTCACTAGCCATACGTCAAGTGAATCACCAGCCACTCGTAAAGTGACCCATTTGCCGTTCAGCTAGTGAATCACTAGCCGACAGCTAGTACACTGTGATCCGGAACCGCGAATGAGGAGCGCACCGATGGCGACGCCGGTCAAGAGCATGTCCAGCCGAGCGGTACAGGCCGAGCGGACCAGGCAGCAGATCCTGGAGACAGCGCAGCGGCTGTTCGCCGAACGCGGCTACGACGCCACCTCCCTGCAGATGATCGCCGACGAGATGGCGCTGACCAAGGCCGCCGTCTACTACCACTTCCGCGCCAAGAACGAGATCCTGGACGCGATCATGCAGCCCGGAGTCCAGCGGCTCGAGGCCCTGCTCGACGAAGCGGCCGCGATACGCGGGCGGCGGGCCCGGCTGGAGTTCCTGGTGAACGGCTTCGTCCATTTCCTGGTCCAGAACCGCCACTACGCGGTGATGGCCGCCACCGATCC